>JAFGSY010000006.1 GCA_016934315.1 Candidatus Anaeroferrophillus wilburensis
AGCCTCGTAAGCTATCGTTATCTGTTGAAAACAGTCGTCGCCGTGGTCATCGTGCTGGCCGCGACGATCTCCTACTTCAGCATGAGGTACGGTACGGTCATCGACTACAACATGATCGGCAACATCCTCGAAACCGACATCAGGGAGGCCGGTGAACTTCTCAGCCTCCCCCTTGTCCTTCATTACCTGCTTTTTGCCGGACTTCCCCTGCTCCTCCTGCAGCAGGTTTCCATCAGGTGGCGCACCCCACTGAAGCAATGCGCCATCAATATGGCCGCCGTCACCGTCGCCCTTGCCATTGCCGGGATAACGATCTACGGCAACTACAGCAGCCTTGTCCTTATCGGACGCCAGCACAAGTATCTGCGGATGGTCATCAACCCCACCTATGGCCTCTATTCGGCGAAAAAATACTACCAGATACAACACAAGGTGGGGCAAACGGTCACCCCGATTGCTGAAGATGCGGTCCTTGAGAAGCACGGCATCAGCGGAAAGAGGAAATTGCTGGGTATCGTTGTGGTCGGTGAGTCGGCCAGGGCAAAGGAATTCTCCCTCAACGGCTACCAGCGTGACACCAACCCCTGTCTTGCCCGGGAACAGGCGGTGAGCTTCACCAAGGCCTACGCCAGCGGCACCTCAACCGCGGAAGCCCTGCCCTGCATGTTTTCCCACCTCAAAAGGGAGGAGTATTCGGCCAAAAAAGCGGCCGGTTATGAGAATATTCTTGATATCCTCCAGCGCCTGGGGGTTGCCGTACTCTGGCGGGATAACAATTCCAGCTCTAAAGGGGTAGCCAAACGAATCCCCTATGAAAAGATCCTGCCATCGTTGATTCCGGCCGGCGAACAACCCGACCTGGTCCGTGACGGGGAATGTTTCGACATGGCCCTGCTTCTCAACCTGCAGCAGGAGATCGACCAGAATCCAAATGACAACATCCTGATTGTCCTGCACCAGAAAGGCAGTCACGGGCCGGCCTACTGGAAGCGCCATCCGGACAGTTTTTGCCGCTTCACCTCCGAATACCGGGGTAATGCCCCCCAGAACAGTCTGACGGCCGAACTGATCAACGCCTATGACAACACCATTCTCTACACCGACTACTTCCTCGGGCAGACCATCGCCCTGCTGAAAAAGAATGCCGCTGATTACGACACCTTCCTGCTCTATATGTCCGATCATGGCGAGTCACTGGGGGAAAAGGGGATCTACCTCCACAGTCTTCCCTATTTTATGGCTCCCGAGGAGCAGAAGCACATTGGCGCCGTCGTCTGGCTGTCGGAAAGCTGCGCCCGTAACCGGGGGGTCGCCAACCTGAAAACCCTCCTGGCACGGCGAGAACAGCCCATCTCCCATGACCATATCTTCCATTCCCTCCTGGGCATCTACCATGTCAGGAGTACCATCTACAAACCACAGTTGGATATCTTCCATATCGACCAGAGTGATGTACCGTGGAGGGGTGGTTTGGGATGAACTGGTTTTTTGATCTGGCTGGGGCTGGAAAGATTCAAAAGAAAAGGCGCCGTGCATAGAACTGCACGGCGCCTTCGTTGTTGAGCGGGGAAAAGAACGTTGGTAGGCTAGCCTAAAAGTCCCCAGCCTAAGAGCAGCAGGCAGATTAAACCCGCAGCCAAACCGGCAAAGCCGAGGAGCTGACCAATGGCTTCCCGCAGCACACCGGGATATTTGGTGACCAGCTGATCCAGCTTACCCTGGGCCTTGAGCCGTTCATACTGTTCCGGTCGTTCTTCCTCCATCTCATAGCCTCGCAGCACACCATTAAAAATCACCATATCCATGGGGAATTTTTCCGGACGGATATGGGTGTTGAAAAAGTGCACCGTGAAGATGAATCCGGAAGCCAGCAATGCTTCGTCGGAATGGACAACGATGGCGACGTTGAACATCCAGCCGGGCAGGAAGGCGGAGAAGAATTCCGGTATCCACAGCATCAGGCCGGTAAAGCCGATGGCGAACATCCCCCAGAAGACGGCGATGAAGTCAAATTTTTCCCAGTAGGTCCAGCGGTCGAAACGTGGCAGCCCACCCATCCCGAAGAACCATTTGAACATGCCGGTGATGTCGTCAAGATCTTTTTTGCGCGGACAAAGGGAGTCAGGTCCAAACAGTTTTTGCAGGAAGGTTTCACCGGTCTGTTTGATGAACAGGTAGTAGATCACCCAAAGCAGCGTGGTGCCGAAGTAGGAGAAGGTCACCACCGCGGCCCAGCGGTGAATAAGGCCAGCCATCTGCGGGCCGCCCATCAGATCGGCAAGGCTCTGGGCCCAGGGGGCATGGTTGAACTTCAAGGGCAGGCCGCTGAGTACCAGGGCAATGAAGCTGACCATCATGGCAAAATGGAGCAGGATTTCAAGGAAACTGAACCGTTTGTAGAATACCTTCGGGTTGTGGGCATGGGGAACAAAGATACCCTGCTTGCGCAGCTCGTTCTTTTCAATATAGCTGCGAATCAGCCACAGAACGGTATGGAACCAGAAGAAGGCAAAGGTGGAAACCAGCAGGCCGGTCATGGCGACAAAGGTCCAGTAAAGGAGCGGGTAGTTCTCTTTATCGTGGTAATCAGCGTGCGGCATGTACTTGGCAAAATTGGCATTGGCTTTCGGGTGACAGGCGCCGCAGGTTTCAACCAGGCCCTCGGGCGAAACGGATGATTCCGGGTTATCAGTGGGCAGCTGTTTATGAGCCGTATGGCAGTCGGCACAGCCGGCAACATAGGCTGCTCCACCGAGATGCTCGACCTTGCCATGGTAATCATGTTCGTAGGTTTTGAAAGCCAGGGTATAGACATTATTGCGTTTCATCATTTCACTGTCGGCATGACACTTTTGACAGGATTTGGTATGGAATTCGCGGGCTTCCCGGGCGGTGTCCGAGTGGATGTCCGTGACATGCTGCTCCTTGATGTCATGGAGTCCATGGCAGTCGGAACAGGAAGGCGAATCCGGGTTGCCAGCCAGCAGCCCTTTACCATGAACGCTTTCCAGGTAGTCGCCGCTATCATGACAGCCACTACACATCTGGATAACTTTGGTTTTATCTCCCCTGAATGACTGGGATTCATGGATGTTGGAGTGGCAGTCGGTGCAGGTGACATCATTATCCGCATGAACGGAAAGGGTGTGCGCCTTGGCTTCGGCCTTATGGCAGAAGCCGCAGTTAACCGGCTGCATGGGAACTTCGCAGTCGGCATGTTTTTCCAGGTCGTAGATGTCACGGTGACAGCTGGTACAGGCATTGGTCCCATGAGAAGAAGCAGCAAATGTCGAGTTGCTGATCTCATCGTGGCATTCCAGGCATTGACCGACTGAAATACATTCCAGGCAGATCTCTTGGGCCGCCTCTTTTGCCCACGAGTGCATGGGGGAGCCGAAGGCACAGAGGAGAACCAGAACCAGTGCCAAGAACCCACAATAGTTGGTCGCAAATTTCTTCATAATAATCTTACCCCGCTCCTTTTTATGTCCATAATGACTTGCTGGGTGTTATTTTCTTATATGTGTAATAACATATATGCAATTCAATATTTTGTATACATGGGTGCTGTAAAATAAAGCAGGCATCTAAAAATTCGATGCCTGCGACTGAACTATACTTGACCGAAAGGGGTTTGCAAAAAAGCAAACAAATTAGATCTTCAGAACCAGCATCAAAGCAATAACCAAAGCATAAATAACCAGGGATTCGATCATCGCCAGACCGATAATCATCGGTGTGGTGATTTTGCCAGCAGCGCTGGGATTCCGGCCGATACTGTCAAGTGCGGATTTGATTGCCATTGACTGACCGAATGCGCCACAGGATGCAGCAACGGCGATGGCGATAGCCGCGGCATAAGCAAATGCCTGGCCGCCCATACCACCGGTAGCTCCTTCAGCAGCCATGGCGGCGGTTGCCAGTCCCAAGACTGCCAACGTGGTCAACAGTTGAGTCATTTTTTTCATCAGATTCACCTCCTTCCAAAATGGTTTATGGTACTTTTCCTATCTTAGTGATCGTGGGAAATTGCCCCACTGAAATAGGCCATGGACAACAGGATAAAAACAAAGGTCTGCACAAAGGCAACGAAGAGCCCCAGAAAGGCAATGGGAATGGGAACCAGAAGAGGTGCCAGCATGATGAAAATCGCTGCCACCAGATGGTCGCCCATGATGTTGCCAAAGAGCCTCAAGGAGAGAGACATGGGCCGGGCGAGATGACCGATGATCTCGATGGGAATCATCAGCGGCGATAGCCAGAGAAATGGTCCGGTAAACTGACGTAAGTATTTCGCCCCATGTTCCTTCCAACCAAAATAATGGGTAAGGCCAAAGACCGTAAGGGCGCAGGCGGCAGTGGTGTTGAGGTTGTCAGTGGGCGGGTTCATTCCAGGTACCAGGCCGGCCAGGTTGCTGAACAGAATGAAAAAAACCGAGGCGCCGATAATAAAAAGAAAATCACGGGCAACCTCGGCTCCCAGGGTGTCACTGATGAGCTTGAGAATAACTTCTACTATGGATTCAAGCAGATTCTGCAGGCTGAATTTGCCATCAGGAATCAGATGGTCTTCCGGGGTTCCTTTACGCAGTTTGGCCGTGCCGACCAGGACCAGAGCAACAATGATCAAGGCAATGAGAATCGCATTAGCGACATAAGCCGGCAGGTGGTTTAGGCCGGGAATAAGATCGGCAAACGTGATAATGGGATCATGATGCATTGAAGAAAACCTCCCTGAGTTTTTACATTCTTAATGAGGATGGCTGGTAATTAGCTTTTAGGTTTCAGGGTGCCAAACATGCCGGTGAACACTGCATCCGACAGGATTGCCACAAACATTGCCGAAAAGCCGATCAAGAAACCCACCGGCTGACATATTTTCGGTACCAGCAGGACCAGAGTGATGATGACTGAAAACATGGTGAGCGCTGATATCTTTAAAACAAGACGGGGCGATATGGTAATCTCCTCCGGTCCTTCAGTAGGGCTGGTGAAAGCCCCGTGCATGGTTTTTGCCAAAAAATGAAAATAGAGGAAGGCCAGCACTCCGCCCGCCAAGGCATCCAGGCCACGGAACAAAGGTTGTTTCATCATAAAAGCAGTAACCGCTATCAGTATTCCGAAGGCAACAATCAGCTTTTCTATCCGCTTCAGCCGTTTCAGTTCTAAATCCTGGTCGGCACTCTGCTTTCCTGCCATCTGCTTACTCCTGATTGTTCTGCTTTTCCTCTTTTTCAATCTCTTTCAAGGCATAAAAAAGACGCTTGAAGCCGGAGACAACCCCACACAGCATCATGAAGATCGTCAGCCAAGGACTGGTGTCAAGCCATTTGTCAAGATAGTAGCCGATAGCCACACCGATGGCCACCGAAATCCCCAGCTCCAAGCCCACCGTGCCGTAGCGGCTTACTTGATTAAAAACCTGCTTGTATTTTGGTGCTTTGTCAACTGGCACGAGAGTTGATGTCCCTTAGTCGGGCAACACCTTCTGGCGCCTTGCCCCGGTCGCTCATTTACTGTTGCATGGTTTGGAAAAGAACATCTGCGGTGCTCAAAGCACGCATCCCTTATCACAAGCTTCCCGGCAAAGTCAAGATGAAAGTAATCATGAGGCCGACAACTCGGTAAGTGTTGCATCCAGGGCTGTCAGCGTCTGTTCCAGATCGTCATTGGTATGGGCGGCTGAAAGGAAACCGGCCTCAAACTGGGAAGGTGCCAGGTAGATGCCTCGCTCCAGCATGCCGGCAAAATAGCGGGCAAAGAGAGCGGTATCCGACTCTTGGGCCTGCTGGTAATTATAGACTTCAGTGTCCGTGAAATAGGTGCAGAACATGGAGCCGACCCGGGTGCAGTAATGGGGAACCTGGTGGCTTTTTAACAGCTTAGCTGTTTCCCGGGCTAAAAAGGCGGCCTTTTCTTCCAGTGCCGGATAGGGGTTTTCCTCTTTGAGAACCTGCAGCGTTGCCCGTCCGGCTGCCATGGCCAGAGGGTTGCCTGAAAGCGTTCCAGCCTGGTAGACGCTGCCCAGCGGGGCCAGTTGAGACATGATCTCCCGGCGGCCGCCAAAAGCACCCACCGGCAGGCCGCCGCCAATGATCTTGCCAAGGCAGGTCAGGTCAGGATTGATATTGTAAAGCGTCTGGGCACCGCCGTAGGCAACCCGGAAGCCGGTCATCACTTCATCAAAAATCAACACGATTCCCTGCTTGGTGCATCGTTCCCGTAATCCTTCGAGGAAGCCAGGAACGGGGGGGATGGTACCCATGTTGCCGGCTATCGGTTCAACAATAATGGCGGCGATATCACTGCCAAACTGGTCGATGAGGAGGTCAACGGAAGCCAGGTCGTTGTAGGTTGCCGAAAGGGTCAGGCTGGTGAATTCTGCCGGCACTCCGGAACTGTCCGGAACACCAAGGGTAGTCGCCCCCGAACCGGCTTTGACCAGCAGGGCATCAACGTGGCCGTGGTAGCAGCCGGCAAACTTGATAACCTTCTTGCGGCCGGTTGCCCCACGGGCCAGGCGGATGGCACTCATGGTGGCTTCAGTGCCTGAATTTACCATGCGGACCATTCCCATTGACGGCAGAGCCTCGAGCAGTAGTTCGGCCATCTCAATTTCCAGGGTTGTCGGGGCACCGAAACTGGACCCGCGGGAAGCCTGTTCTTTGATGGCATGGGTGACTGCCGGATGGTTGTGGCCGATAATCAAAGGGCCCCACGAGCCGACATAATCGATATACTGGTTGCCATCAGCATCAAAAATATGCCCGCCACGGCCGCGGACAATAAACCTGGGTGGCAGGCCGACAGCGCGAAATGCCCGTACGGGACTGTTGACTCCTCCGGGAATTACCTTTTGAGCCCGGGCAAAAAGTTTTTCCGACATGGTTGATTTCATCATGAGAGTTCTCCTAGCCTGGTGGGCAAATAGTCCATTGTAACAACGATGGGCTTACCTTATCTGCCGGCCGAAGTCAAGGGGTGATAGCCACTGATATTCACTTGCGCCATAAATCCTTCCTGTGCTAGTATCCCCAAAGGTTTTGGTGGGGAATGCACGCTATAATTTCCCGGCGTTGCCATGCTTTCAGTACCCACCAAAAAAGGGTTGTCAAACGGTTCTTAAAGGGTGGTTGGCGGCGCTGCCGGCCACTGACATAATATATGGAAAGGGTAGATGGTGAGAAATTTACAGGTACTTGGTGTCATGCTCCTGCTGCTGGTTTTTCTCGTGGGGCCTGCGGCAGCCAGCAGCGCGGGGAAATCGCTTCATATTTTCTATTCGGGCGACGAGCGCGGTGCCGTCACCCCGTGCGGTTGACAGAAAAATCCGCGTGGCGGTCTGGCCAAGCGAGCAACATACCTAGATGAAGTGAGACAGGAAGCGGGTCCCCTGCTGGTGGTCAATGCCGGCAACCTGCTGTTCCGGCGGGAAGAGGTGAAACCTGAAAAAATGGTGGAAGCGCAGCTGACTGCCGACCTGATAGTGGCCTCGTACAATACCATGGGGTGTGATGCCTTTAATGTTGGCGCCTATGATCTCTCCCTGGGGATTGATTATCTGATGCAAAAAAAGGCCAAGGCCCAATTTCCCTTCCTGTCGGCAAACCTTTGTGATCGGCACGGCAAGCTGCTGTTTCAGCCTTCGTTGATGAAAACGGTGCAGGGAGTCAAGGTGGCCATCTTTGGCTTGCTGTCCGATGATGTGAAGCTTGATAAAGTTGCCGGCGGCAACAAAATTATGGTCAAAGATCCCTATGCTGTGGCAACCGAGCTCGTCCCTGCATTGAAAAAGGCCGGCGCGGATTATGTAATTCTGTTGACCGATATGGTGGGTCGTGATTGCCGGCGGCTGGCCCAGCAGGATCTGCCCATCAACCTCATTGTCGGCAGCAGCAGGAAGAATCAAATTTCCCTGCCAATTAACATCAATCAGACCTATATTACTCATCTGGACCGGGGAGGAAAGAGTGTCGGCTTGTTGGAAGTCAAGTTCCTTGATGCGCAGGGGCTGATGGCGTTGCCGGTGGCTGAGCGGATGAAAGGCAGTGAAGTTGGTCGCTGCTTCTACCTCAATAAGTTTTTCCAGTTGCGGCTTTCAATTCCCGATCACCCTGTTATTGCTCCGAAAGTCGTAGCTCTGGCTGAAAAGATCAAACGTCTGCAACAGGTGAAGGCAACCCAGTCGATGACCATTCCCGGCAAGAAGTCCATGGGGGTTGATGGCGGCAACCAGTATGTTGGGGTCGAGGTCTGTGCAAAATGCCATCAGGATCGCTATGCATTGTGGCAGGCAAGTGAACATTCTCGGGCATACCAAGCCCTGGTCAAGAAAAATCAGCAATTTGATGCTGACTGTATTGCCTGTCATTCTCTGGCTTATGAACGGGAGGGCGGTTTTACGGATATGAAGCATATTGGTTTTTATACCAATGTTCAGTGTGAGTCATGCCACGGTCCGGGGCATCTGCATGTATCATCCGATGGCGACCCGAAAAAAATCGTCAAGGAGAGAAACGAGGCAATTTGCCTCCAATGCCATATCTCGGAAAAAAGCCCCGATTTTGATTTTGAAACCTATCAGATAAAGGTGTGCGGTGGGGCGAAGTAACCCACCTGCCTGCGGATGGTACCCATAATCTATGGAAAAACGGGAGCAGCCTTTGCAGCTGCTCCCGTTTTTTTGTGGCCGTCGGAGATGGTACTAGCAATTGCGGGGGAGGGGGGGCAGGTAGCAGCCGGTGTCCCCCTTTACGGTCCTCAACTAAGTGCCATGCTCTTGTGGTCCCTGGGGCCTATGGGCAGTGAACTTTGCCTGTCTGTCGTCCATGGTGGGAGTGGCCACAAATACCCAAACAAGTAGTATGTCGGCAGTCTTTGGCCGCTTCTGACTACATGATATCTCTGGGTGATCGTGGTTCCGGGGCACGCATGCTCAGCTGGCTTTTTCACCGAGAAGACCTTGCGTAAATCAGCGATCGGTAGGTAGGAAGGTGATTGGTGTGCCGCCCGCGGGCGGCAGGCCGGTGGACAGCAAGGATTGTTGATGCACCAGGGGAGTGTGAAACAAAAAGGGTGTGGTGAATGAACCATAAAGGGGCGGCTTTTCAGCCGCCCCTTTATGATTGCTTTTGCCAGCCGGTGAAGGATCTACTTATACTCTCCTTCGCTGAGCGTCTTAATGGTTGAATAGTGCAGCAGTTTTCCTTTAGCCTTCTCCAGCAGACTGCGGACTTTGCCGGCCAGATCCTTGGAGAACTCAAGGTTGTGAATCGGGTTGCCTTCCGCCAACTGCTTCAGGTTCTTCTCGGCGTTATTGAGCAGGTCCTGAGCGTCGTAGGTGTACTGGCCGTTTCTGATGGCGTTGAGGACCATCCGTTGGAGATTCTGCAGGTCCTGGGCAAGTTTTTCTATGTCCATGGCTTCCACCTGGGCCTGCCAGTCATCAACCATTGGTCCGTAACTGTGGTCATGACATTCGATGCAGGTGGCCTTGATGCCTTCAAGCGAGCTTTCCTCGCCGGCGGCAATCTGGACATGGCATTCCTGGCAGGTTACCCCTTCGGCCATGGAATTGGCTGCACCGCGAACGTCACAGCTGATCTCATCGCAGGCATTCTGGCCCTTGTAGAGGTTGAAAGCTGCTACGTGGCAATCTTCACACTGGACGGAGCCCATGCCGGAGCCGTGGTGGCAGCTGCTGCAGTTCTGCAAGAACGTCTTTCCGTGCTGTTCCCGGGCGCTGTGACATTCTTCACAACTGAGCCCTTCATCAATAACATGGGTATCGTGGGGGAACTGGACGTTGCCGAACGGTACCGGTTTAGTCTCAATACACTCGACACAGCTGTGGCAGAGGTCGGTGCAGCCGGTTGGTGAGAGCACCTCCTTGGCAACATATTTCGGTATCACCAGGGCAAGCGCCTTCTCCACGTTTTCCCGGCAGCTGGCAAGAATTTTCAAGGCGTAGTCGATGTTGTGCAGACCATGACCATTTTTGGTGAACTGCAGGTTATTGTGGGCCTGTTCCAACAGCAGGGAGGCGTCACCATAGCGGTCTGCTTTCTTGTAAGCAGCAATCTTGTTGCGGGCTTTCAGCAGCGTCTCTTCTGTGCTTTCCAGTTCCTTGTTCAGCAGTTTCTTCCAATGTTTGGCCATGTCGTCATAGCCGGGGCCGTGGCAGTCTGAACAGGATGTAATCAGTTCATCGTAGCCCTGCCGTTTTACGCCCTTAACCTGGCCGCTAGTTGTCTCGGTGAGGGCAACATGGCAGCTGGCACAATCCAGGTGAGCCAGATACATGGCGCTTGGCATATCGGTGATTCCTTCGGCCCCCTTACCCATGAACATCTGCCGTTTTACACTGTGCTCGCCGAAGGTATGGCACTTGATGCAGTTGCTGTCATAGTGATAGCCGCTGAGGACCGTTTTTTCCACCTGTTTTTTGCTTGGCACCGGGCTGTCCGAGGGCCGGGGAATGAAGTGATTGATGTCCGCATGGCAACGGAAACATTCCACCTTATGAAGGTTTACATGATTCAGGTGGATGTGTTCGCTGGTATGCTGACTTTCAAGAATTTCCGGTTCGGCATGGCACTGGACACAGATGTTGTCCTTAGTGTGTCCTTCTCCGAAAACCACGTCAAAATGGCACTGCTGGCAGGTAACCCCCCGATCGACATAATCCTTGTGGATGAAAGGCAGGTTTTCATTGGCATCAATAAAGATCTTGGCTTTGGTCTGCTGGTGGCACAGGGTGCAGTCGGCCATTTCAGGATGCTGGTCTTTCTTGTAGAAATGGCAGGTGAAGCAGGTGGTTTCCGTTACCGTCAGATGTGCCCCCTGGACGATCTGCGAGTGGCAGCTGGTGCATTTCAGCTTTTTCCCCCGGCGGAGTTCGCTCAGATGGGTGTCGTGACTGAAGTTTACCCCTTTGAAAACCACTTCACTTTTACTCAGGTCAGTCTTTGAATGGCAGCCTTCCCGCAGGCAGCTGGCATCGCTGACCTGGGTATGGGGACGGGGCGGAGCAGTGCCGGTGATTTTCAAAACCACATGCGTCTGGGCTTTCCATTTGCCTTTCAGTTCCCCCATCAGGCCCGGTTCAAAGTGGCATTCAAGACAGCTCACTTCCCGGTGGGAGGACTGTTTCCAGGACTCAATGTAGGTGCCCATATTGTGGCACATGGCGCAAAATTGATAATTCGCCGTCAGGTGCAGCAGGGTTGCCATCAGGGCAATCAGGCCGATAAACGAAACAACAAGGAAAATAATAATCCCTTTCTTGTGCTGCCTGGTTCCCCGGATTGCTTCGCCAATGAAATCCTTAAGGAAGGCGGTTAGCAACTCCCACATGCGTTTGAGATGGGTCATGGTTTTACTCCTTCTTACCTAAAATTTAATAATGCATGCTGTTTCATCTATTACTGAATAGAAAATTGCCTATATGGATAGTAGCATGAAAAGCCCGGTCAAACTTGGCAGATAGCATAGAATCGGAAGGGGTTGCAAGAAAAAAATATCAAACATTCCAACAGGTTAATACTATATATTGTATTCATAATAAAATCTATTTTATTGTTTGATGGTGCTGCTGTTGTTGGTTCGTCTGCCGGGATACAGAACTGGGCTTGCCTGGTGTAAAACGTCCGGTATGCCGACCACTCAGGTGATGAGCCGGGTCGAAGAATCATTTGTAAAAAAGGAGCTTTTTCGATGTCGATGATGTGCTCCGTGGGGCAAGGTCTGGTAGCTGTAATCTTGCTAAAAGTATCATTATGGCTCTGTCCCTAAAGGTATCTTATGCATTGCTTTTTGCCTAATGACTGCGTTGGGCTCACAGGTTACTCCTCATAATAGTCAATGTATTCCTGAGGTTAAAATATTCTCCTGCCTTATTCTTAAACAAAAATTCTCATTTTTCAAGACATAACCAAAGGTAGCCAGCTGACAGTTTTGGGTAATCAGCCTGTCCGAGTAAAACTATTTTTTGCTTTTATAGAGCTTTCATTGATTGATGTGGCCGTCAGCACCTTCGGTTTATAATCGTTGTGGGGGCATGCAACACGTGAGCAGGGATGATAATGGCAGTGGTCGTTTCCCATAAACGAATCTAAATGAATACGGATTATTGAAAATATAGGTTTTATTTTGTGTCGTGTCGACAGTATATTTTTTTGTTTCCCGCCTTTTTTTCCCTTGACAAGGGGGTTACCCTCAGATATAAATCCCTCGTTTAATAAAAGCTTCACAAGAATATTATCACCGTTTAAGAATTATGTTTTACCTCATATTTATAGAAGCTAACTATTAACTGCGCGAGGGGCAAACAATGTTGGTTAATTATGTTCCCGTTCTGGTGATGATGCTGGTGGGTATCGGTTTCGGCGTCTTTGCGGTCGCGGTATCCAGTATCCTGGGTCCGCGCCGCCGGTTCAAGGTCAAGCGCGAAACTTTTGAGTGTGGTATGCGTACCGAGGGCAATACCTTTGTCCGCACCCCGATCAAGTACTACGTCGTTGCCCTGCTCTTTCTGGTGTTTGATCTGGAATGTGTTTTCATGTATCCCTGGGCAGTGCATTATCGTAAACTCGGCCTCTTCGGTTTTGTCGAGATGCTGGTTTTTATGGTGATTCTTTTTATCTGTTATATCTATGTCTGGAAAAAGGGAGCGTTGGAATGGGAGTAGAGAGCGGCATAAAAGGGGATGGCTTCCTGCTGACCAACCTGAACGCGTTGGTCAACTGGGGGCGGAGTAATTCCGTCTGGCCATGCACCTTCGGCCTGGCCTGATGTGCCATCGAAATGATGGCTACCAGTTTGGCAAGCTACGATATTGCAAGGTTTGGTTCCGAAGTCTTCCGTCCTTCGCCCAGGCAGTCTGATCTTCTGATTGTGGCCGGGACGCTGACCAAGAAGATGTCGGTGATGGTGAAACGAATTTATGCCCAGATGGCGGAACCCAAGTGGGTGATAGCCATGGGGGCCTGCGCTTCCTGCGGCGGTATATTTAAGAGCTATGCCGTAGTTCAGGGGGTTGATCAGATTGTTCCGGTTGATGTGTATGTCCCTGGATGTCCGCCGCGGCCGGAAGCCCTGCTGGCCAGTTTGATGAAGCTGCAGCAGAAGATCAGGACAGAGCATTTCGATGACATCCGTCCTAATGTTGTTGAATAAGAGTCTTTTTTGACGGGGTGGTGCTGTACATGGAAAACGCTAAAATACTGGAACTCATCAAGGCAAAGTTTCCGGAAGCGGTCATCGACGATCAGGATTGTCGTGGTGACCTGCAGGTAACCGTCGCTAAGGATGCCTTCATGGAGATGATGACGTTTCTTCATGATGATCCGCAGCTCTCCTTTGATCTGTTGATCGATGTGCTGTCCATTGATAACTCGGAAAGGCGGCGTCAACCACGCTTTGAGGTTGTGTATGTCCTGTTGTCAACGGCTAGTTTCGCCCGGCTGCTGGTGAAGGTGCCGGTGCCTGAAGGCGAGGAGATGCCCTCGGTCATCGGGATCTGGCAGGCGGCGGACTTCCCCGAACGGGAAGTGTTCGATATGATGGGCATCCGTTTTGCCGGCCATCCTGATTTGCGAAGAATTCTCACCTGGGATGATTTTGATGGAAATCCCCTGCTCAAAGATTTTCCCCTGCTGGGGAAAGATTTCGATGAGGTCTGGGATCCTGATACGATTGAAGTACGGTAACATATTACTTGGGGAAAAAAGATGGCTGAAGGCAAATTGATGACCCTCAACATGGGGCCGCACCATCCGTCGACGCACGGTGTACTCCGGGTCGTGCTGGAACTGGATGGTGAGATTATTGTCAAGGCAACGCCGCATATCGGTCAGCTGCACCGCGGGATTGAGAAAATTGCTGAAAATATGAATTATCAGCAGATTATCACCCTTACCGACCGCCTTGACTACACGGCTGCCTCCCTGAACAACTTCGGATATTGTATGGCGGCTGAAAAGCTGATGGGGATTGATGTTCCCAAACGGGCCGAATACATCCGGGTGATTATGGGTGAATTGTCCAGAATTGCCGCCCACCAGCTATGGATCGGTACCCATGCGCTTGACATCGGGGCTATGACCCTGGTTTTTTATGCGTTTCGTGATCGGGAAATGATCTATGAAATTATCGAAGAGGCATCCGGCTATCGTTTGACGCCCACCTATCTGCGGGTCGGTGGTCTGGCGAATGATATAACGCCTGCTTTCATTAAGAAAGTTCGTGAATTCATCAAGTGGTTCCCCACCGCCCTCGAAGGTTACCATACCCTCCTGACTGACAATATCATCTGGCGCAAGCGGACCATGAATATCGGTGTCGTATCGGCCGCCGATGCGGCCAATTTCGGTTTTACCGGTCCCAGCCTGCGGGGTTCCGGGATTCCTTACGATGTGCGCAAGGCCATTCCCTACAGCAGTTATGAGGATTTCGATTTTCAAGTTCCGGTAGGTGACAAGGGTGATGTGTTTGACCGTTATCTGGTGCGCATGGAGGAGATGGCCCAGTCGTTGCGGATTGTGGAGCAGGCGCTGGAAAACCTGCCGGAAGGTCCGGTGAAGGTGGACAATCCCTGGGTTTCCAACCCGCCTCTGGACATGGTTCAGGAGGATATCAGCGCCCTTATCCGTCGGTTTAAGATTCAGTGTGAGGGACCACATGCGCCGGTGGGTGAAGTCTACCAGTCGGTTGAAGGGTCCAAAGGTGAGCTGGGCTACTATGTTGTTGGGGATGGCAGCGAGAATCCCTACCGGATGAAGATTCGATCCCCGGCCTTCATCCTTATTGGTGCTTTGTCAAGGATGCTTCCCGGACATTTCTTTACCGATGCGGTTGCTATTATCGGCAGCATCGATATCGTTCTGGGAGAGGTTGACCGCTAAAAACAGCGTGCGGGTTGATACAAGATTGGAAATGGGAGTGGGCTGATGGCAGAGATACTTTTCAGCTCCTGGGGTGGCGATGTAGTTGACAATCGCGGCAAGGAGCCTCAGGAATATGAAACGGTCAAGAATGTTTCATTGCCGGAATATTTTCAGCAGGATGAAGAGATCAATGCCTTGATGGGCTGGTATGGCATTGTCCTGCGGTCTTCCGAGGTCAACATCGTCGATCTCTGCCGCTCCTATATGGAGGCGGTTCAGGAAAAATCCTGCGGCAAGTGTTTTTTGTGCCGGATCGGTACCAAGGTGATCGCCGATACCCTGGGTAGGCTGTGCAACGGCAAGGGCCGTCAGGCTGACCTGGAGATCATGGCCCGGTTGGCGGAATCGATCAGTGAGTCGTCAAAATGCAATATCGGCCAGTCCGGTCCCGTTCCTTTGCGCCATGCGCTGGAATATTTTGCCGATGAATTTGCCCAGGCCGCCCAGGGTAAAAGTGTGAGCCCGGGGGTCTATCGTTCGAAATTAACGGCGCCGTGCATGGATGCCTGTCCTATTCATCTGGATATCCCCACCTACGTCGAATGCATCAGGGAAGGAAAGTTCCAGGAGTCGCTGGAGGTGATTCGTGAGCGGCTGCCGCTTCCCGGCGTGGTTGGCCGGGTGTGCGTTCGACCCTGTGAGGATCACTGTCGGCGCGCCAATCTGGATGAACCTGTCTCCATTAAGTTTCTCAAACGTTTTGTTGCTGACCATGAGCTGGGAAAGGGTAAGGAGCCTGGCTATCTGGTGGAACCCGCAGCCAAAACCGGAACGGTGGCCATTGTCGGCGCCGGCCCGGCGGGCGTTACCTGTGCCTATCATCTGGCCCGCAAAGGGCACCAGGTGACCATCTATGAAAAACTGGGTGAGCCCGGCGGCATGTCGGCCGTAGGAATTCCGGATTATCGGCTGCCGCGTCATATTCTTCGCGGTGAGGTGGAACAGGTCCAGAAGATGGGGGTGACCATCAACTACAATACCGAAGTCGGCAAGGATGTGAAGCTTTCGCAGCTGGAAGCCGACTACGATGTGGTGTTTATCGGTCACGGGGCCCATCTGAGTGCCTCCATGCGGGTGGATGGTGAAGATGCCGGCTATAAAGGCTTCATCACCGGTGTCCAATACCTGCTGGATATTAACAGTGGTATTGATCCTTATCCAGAAGGCAACAAAGTGGTGGTGGTTGGCGGCGGCAACGTGGCCATCGACTGCGTCCGCTGCTCCTTCAGGATGAATAAAAAGGATGTCAATCTGGTCTATCGGCGCACCGAGAAGGAGATGCCTGCCGATGACGTGGAAATCCATGATGCCCACGAGGAGGAAGTTACCTTCCATTACTTGACGCATCCGGTGAAGGTGCTGGCCGAAAACGGCAAGGTGGTGGGCCTTGAGTGCATCAAGATGCAGCTGGGTGAGCCGGATGAAAGCGGCCGGCAGCGGCCCGAACCGGTTGAAGGGTCTGAGTTTATTCTCGATTGCGACATTGTGGTGCCGGCCATCGGCCAGACCATCGACCTGTCCATGCTGGAAGGGGTTGACAAGGTAAAGACCACTCGCTGGCATACCCTGGTGGTCAACGAGGATACCAAGCAGACCGACAATCCGAAAATCTTTTCCGCCGGTGACTGTGAAACTGGTCCGGGAGCCCTGATTACCGCCTGCGCCGGCGGCCGTACGGCAGCCATCAACATTGATAAGTATATTAATGGTGAGCCGCTGGTAACCACGGAAGATGATTACTTCGACAAACTCTTTGATGCCGTCAAGGTTTATGACAAAGGGGAAGATGTGGGGTTTCTTGGCGGTCGGCAGCGTTACCAGCTCGGGATGCTGCCTCCTGAGACCCGCAAATGGACCTTTGACGAGGTGGAACAGGGCTTTTCTCCCCAGGAGGCCATGGCCGAGGCAGACCGCTGTCTTCGCTGCTATCGGGTAGCCACTATTGCGACGGCGAAGAAAGCGTAGAGAGTTCACCTTAAGCAATACCTCAATAATATAGTTTGCTAACTTAACGAGTGCAGGAATATGAGCATGGTCACGTTAACGATTGACGGCAAGGAAGTAAAGGTCCCGAAAGGGACGACGATTCTTGCAGCAGCAAGGACCGCCGGCATTCGCATTCCGACGCTTTGCTACCATGGACGGCTGGAACCCATCGGGTCGTGCCGGATGTGTGTGGTGGAGATTGACGGTTATGCCCATCCGATGGCGGCCTGTACCACTCCGGTGGGGGAGGGTGTCGCGGTAACCACCAACTCTGATCGGTTGCACCGGATCCGTCAGGACTCCCTGAAGCTGATACTGGTGAATCATCCTCTTGATTGTCCCATTTGTGACAAGGGTGGCGAGTGCCTGCTGCAGGACCTGGTCTATGAGTATGGTATTGATCAGGTTGAATATCAGGCTCCCAAGCCGGTTCGTGATGCGGTTTATGCAACGCCGTTGATCCGTTACTGGCCTGACCGCTGTATTATGTGCTTGCGCTGTGTCACGGCTTGCCGGGAAATTAAGGGTATTGGTGCCATCGAGATCAAGGGTGAGGGGTATGGCACCCAGGTGGCGGTGATTGATGCTGATAAATGTCAGTCCTGTGGTGAGTGTCTGAGCGTCTGTCCTACCGGGGCGTTGACCGAGAACCTCAGCCGTTATAAAGGACGGACCTGGCTTACCCAGCGGGTTCCCACCACCTGTACTTACTGCGGTTGCGGCTGCCAGTTGGAACTGAATGTGCAGAACAACCGGATCATCGGGGTGACCACCCAGGAGGGCAAAGGTGTTAACCTCGGCAGCCTTTGTGTCAAGGGGCGCTTCGGTTACGAGTTTGTTGGCAGTGAGGAACGGCTGACAACGCCGCTGATTAAAAAGGATGGTGAGTTTCACCAGGCCAGCTGGGAGGATGCCCTGACCCTGGTGGCCGAGAAGTTCAAAGCCATCAGGGAAGAAGCCGGTCCGGATGCCATCGGTGGTCTCTCCTCGGCCCGCTGTACCAACGAGGAAAACTACCTTTTCCAGAAATTCATGCGCGCGGTCATCGGCACCAACAGTGTCGACCACTGCGCCCGACTCTGACACAGCTCCACGGTGGCCGGACTGGCCGCCACGTTTGGCAGCGGAGCAATGACCAACCCGATCAAGGATGTCCTCAAAGCCGAGACCATCCTGGTGACCGGAACCAATACCACTGAAAATCATCCCATATTTGCCAATTACATCAAGGAAGCCGTCCTAAAGCGGGGGGCGAAGCTGTTGGTGATTGACCCGCGGCGCATCGGGCTGGTGGACTTTGCCGACCTCTGGCTGCAGCCCAAACCCGGTACCGATGTGGCCTGGATCAATGGCATGATGCACATCATTGTTAAAGAGAATCTGCAGGCCCAGCAGCATATCCAGGAATGTACCACCGGTTATGAGGCTTTTGTCAAGGGTCTGGAAAAGTATACGCCCGAGTATGTTGCCGGGATTACCGGGATTGCTGTTGATGATCTCTATGCCGCGGCCCGTATGTACGGTCAGGCAAAACCGGCTTCGATTCTCTATGCCATGGGCATTACCCAGCACACCAGTGGCACCGACAACGTCAAATGCCTGGGGAATCTGGCTATGCTCTGTGGCAACGTCGGGGTGGTCGGCGGCGGTGTTAACCCGCTCCGGGGCCAGAATAACGTTCAGGGAGCCTGTGACATGGGGGCGCTGCCCAATGTCTTTACCGGCTATCAGAAGGTGGCAGACGACGAGGTCCGGCAGAAATTTGCCAAAGTCTGGGGGCTGGAGGAGCTTTCCGCAGTTCCCGGTCTGACGGTCACCAAGATGTTTCCAGCCGCCGAGGAGGGGGTCCTCAAAGGTCTGTATATCATGGGTGAAAATCCCCTGGTCAGTGATCCTGATCTCCATCATATCGAGGAGGCGGTAAAAAAACTTGATTTTCTCGTGGTCCAGGATATCTTCCTGACCGAAACAGCCCAGCTGGCAGACGTGGTTTTGCCGGGGGTTTCCTTTGCCGAGAAAGATGGCACCTTCAGTAATTCCGAACGTAAGGTGCAACGGGTCAGGAAAGCGATTGAGCCGGTGGGCGAGGCTCGTGAGGACAGTTGGATTCTCTGTCAGTTGGCCACCAAAATGGGTTATTCCATGGAATACGCCGATGCCCGGCAGATCATGGAGGAGATTCGCAGCGTAACTCCGAGCTATGGCGGCATCAGCTATGAAAGGCTGGAGAAGAAAGCCCTGGCTTGGCCCTGCCCGGCTGAAGATCATCCCGGGACTCCGGTTCTGCATGTGGATAAATATGCCTGTGGTCTGGGAGTCTTTTTTGCCATCGATTATCGGCCACCGGCGGAAAACCCCGATGCTGAATATCCCTTTATTCTCAGTACCGGCCGGGTGCTGCAGCATTTCCATACCGGCACCATGACCCGCAAGGGCAAGGGTCTGAGTCAGCTCTATCCCGAGTTGCTGGCCGAGGTCAACCCCGATGATGCCGAAAAGCTGGGGGTTGAGGATGGCGATTTCATCACTATTGCTTCGCGGCGCGGGACCATCAAGGTGAAAAGCTGGTTGACGGATCGTGTGGCTGCCGGGGTGGTGTTTGTGCCGTTCCATTTCAGTGAATCGGCGGTCAACCAGTTAACCAACGCGGCTCTATGTCCCGACGCCGGGATTCCCGAATACAAAGTTTGCGCCGTCAAGGTGGAAAAGGCATCGTAAAGGAGGCTTTTCATGATTGAATTTACTGTCATCCTGCTCATCAAGACCCTGGTGGTATTCGGGGTGAGTATGCTGATCGTCGCCTATTCCACCTGGATTGAGCGCAAGGTCCTCGGTCTGGTGCAGCTCCGCCACGGGCCCATGCGGGTGGGGTTCCACGGACTGTTGCAGCCGCTGGCCGACGGCGTCAAGGGGTTCATGAAGGAAGAGGTGATTCCCGATAATGCCGATAAGCCAGTATTTATCATTGCGCCGATCATCAGTATTGCCGCAGCCCTCTCACTGCTGGTCATCATTCCCTTTGGTGATACGGTGACCATCATGGGCCGAAAAATAACCCTGTATCTGACGGACCTTGATATCGGTATTCTGTATGTCCTGGGGATTTCCACCATCGGTTCCTACGGTGCCATGCTTGGCGGCTGGTCGTCCGGCAACAAGTACGGCATGATGGGTGCCCTGCGGGCCGGTGCCCAGATGATCAGCTATGAATTGTCTCTGGCCCTGGCGGTGATCAGCGTAGTTATGGTGACCGGCACCTTGAGCCTGGTGGGGATCGTCGAGAGCCAGGCAGGCTTATGGAACATTGTCAAACAGCCGTTTGCGTTTTTCCTCTTTATTATCTGTGGTCTGGCGGAAATTAACCGGACTCCTTTTGATATGCCGGAAGCGGAGGCTGAACTGGCCTGCGGTTTCAACATCGAGTACAGCAGCATGAAGTTCGCCCTCTTCTTCATGGCTGAATACTGCCACATGTTCGTCTTCGGCACCCTGGTGACCACCCTTTTTCTGGGCGGCTGGCATGGTCCGCTGCTGCCGGGTCCGGTATGGTTCTTCATCAAAACGTTTCTGGTGGTCTTTTTCTGCGTTTGGGAACGTTCAACCTTCCCCCGTTATCGCTACGACCAGATCATGGAACTGGGCTGGAAAGTGCTATTGCCCTTCGGTCTGCTGAATATCGTGTTGACCGGCTTGTGGATGGTGATTTTCAACATTTAGAACAGAAGAGTTTCCACTACTGCTTGAAAAGGTTGTGAGCGATGGAAAAAAAAGACTATGTACTTAATATCAGTGATCGGCGGACGGAAAAGGGAAAATATCTGACGCCGCTCTTCAAGGGCCTGGCGTATACCCTGAAAAACTACTTTTCCAAGGCCGTTACCATTCAGTATCCCACTGAGCGTCGCCAGATTGCCGACCGCTGGCGGGGTCTGCACCGACTGAAGGTTGATGATCAGGGCAAGCTTAAATGCGTTGCCTGCGGCCTCTGTGCCAAAATCTGTCCTCCCCAGGCAATCACTATTGTTCCTTATGAGGAGGAGGGGGAAACCAGATACCCCAAAGAGTTCATGATTGATGAAATTCGCTGCATCTTCTGTGGCTACTGCCAGGAGGCATGTCCGAAAGATGCCATCGAACTGACTAAAGTGTATGATTTTGTCGACTACCACCGGGAAGATTTTAAGTTTGATATTGAAAAACTGAAAAATCCTGAACGGTTTGCATTCACCGGGAAATAATTTACGACCGAGAGCGGGGTTTATCCATGGAACTGATCATTCTCCTTATTTGCGGCGGCCTGACGATCGTCACCTCACTATTGGTGATTTTTTCCTCCAACACGGTCCATAGTGCCTTATGGATGGTCGCCTCCTTTTTCACGATGGCCATACTGTACCTCCTGCTGCGGGCTGAATTCATTGCCATACTGCAGATTATTGTTTATGCCGGTGCGATCATGATGTTTATCCTCTTCGCCATTATGATGCTTAATCTCCGTCAGGAGGAGGGTGACCGGGTGCCGGTGCGGAAAACCAAGGTGGTTGGCGTGATCTTTCTGCTGGTGCTCTTTCTTGAGATGATGGTGGTGGCTGTTGGCCGTGGTGTACTGGCCATGAAGGGGCCGGTAACTGATCAGCTGGTAGAAAAGTTCGGCCATGTTGCGGTGTTGTCAAATTTTCTTTTTTCCGACTATATCCTGCCCTTTGAAGTGGCCTCCCTGTTGCTGACCGCCGGTGTGGTGGGGGCCGTTGTCCTAGCGAAACAGAAGAAGTAATTGGAGAGAGGTAGAGACGATGGTGGCATATCATAACTTATATTTGGCCCTGGCCGTAGTCCTTTTTATCATTGGCGCTATCGGGGCGATCACCCGGCGGAATGCAATCATTATCTTCATGTGCATTGAGATCATGCTTGGGGGAGTAAATCTGGCATTCATAACCTTCAGCCGTGCCAACCAGTCGGTCGAGGGAATCTTTATGGTGTTGTTTGTCATGGCGGTGGCTGCCGCCGAGGCGGCGGTGGGGTTGGCAATCTTTGTCCTCATGTATCGCCGGAGCGGCTCCATTAATGTTGAGTCGTGCAACCTGATGAAATGGTAAGCAGATAGTTGAGCTTGGGATCATAAGCTAGATCAGCGTAGAGAAACAGGAGAGGGACATGTTCGACAAAGTGTGGTTGATTCCCATTTTCCCCATCATTGGTGTGCTTATCAATGGTTTGCTGGGGCGACGCATAGAAGCAATTAACAAGAGCATTGTACACTGGGTGGCCTGTTGCGCTGTGGCGCTCTCCTTTCTCGTTACCTGTACGATTTTCTTCCAGATGCTCAATTTGCCGCCTGACCAGCGGCTCTACGAGTTCACCTGGTTCAGCTGGATCGGGGGCGGGGTCATGCAGACCTACATTGCCTATCAGGTCGATCCGCTGTCTATGATGATGTGTATGTTTGTCACTGGGGTCGGTTTTCTCATCCATATTTACTCCATCGGCTATATGGCCCATGACGAGGGCCGCTACTACCGCTTTTTCACGTATCTGAACCTGTTCATGTTCTCGATGATCAATCTGATCCTGGCCAACAACTACCTGCTCATGTTTCTCGGATGGGAGGGGGTTGGTCTGTGTTCCTATCTGCTGATCGGCTTCTGGTTTTCCGTCGAAGCCAATGCCATTGCCGGCAAAAAGGCGTTCATTACCAACCGGGTGGGTGACTTTGCCTTTGTCATCGGCCTGCTGCTGCTCTTTACCAGCCTGGGGGAGCAGGGGGTCTGGAGCCTTCGCTTCTCGGAGGTCTTTCCCCATGTCCACCAGCTGCCGCCGCAGATAGCCACTGCTGTCTGCCTGCTCTTTTTTGTCGGCTGTACGGCCAAATCAGCCCAGATTCCGCTCTATGTCTGGCTGCCTGATGCCATGGCCGGCCCGACTCCCGTCAGTGCCCTGATCCATGCGGCTACCATGGTTACCTCCGGGATCTATCTGATTGCCCGTTCCAACATTCTCTACTCCCTGTCGCCTTTTGCCATGGGGGTGGTGGCCATCTTTGGGGCGATGACCGCCCTGTTTGCCGCTTCCATCGGTTTGGTGCAGAATGATATCAAGAAGGTGTTGGCCTATTCCACCGTCAGCCAGCTGGGCTACATGTTCCTTGGCCTGGGAGTGGGTGCTTTTGCCGCCGGCATGTTCCATGTATTGACCCACGCTTTTTTCAAAGCACTCCTCTTCCTTGGTTCGGGGGCGGTGATCCACAGCATGCACGAAGCCCTGCACCATGCCCACCTGCATGACGATGCTCAGGATATGCGCAACATGGGTGGCCTGAAAAGCAAAATGCCGATTACGTATGCCACCTTCCTCATTGGTACTCTGGCCATTGCTGGGATTCCCGGTCTTTCAGGCTTTTTCAGCAAGGATGAAATTCTCTGGCAAGCATACAGCAGTCCCCAGGGGCACATACTCCTTTGGCTGATTGGCGCCATCGCCGCCGGTATGACGGCTTTCTACATGTTTCGCCTGGTGTTCATGACCTTCTTCAATGAATGCCGGACCAATGAGAAGGCCCGTGACCATCTTCATGAATCGCCGAAGCCGATGACGGTTCCTCTGATGGTTCTGGCTTTTCTCTCGGTGGTCGGCGGCTACCTGGGTGTTCCGCACGCCCTGGGTGGCAGCAACCGGATTCACAGCTTTCTTGATCCGGTGATGGGGACCGGTCCCGGCAAACTCCTCCAGAAAGCCGGCAGTGTTGTCGCCCATGGCGCCGATCATGCCGCAGCTGCCGCCCATGGTGCCATGGAGCATGCCAAAGAGGCTGTTGGTCATGCAGCCGCAGCGGCCCATGGCGCTGCTGGCCATGCCGCTGAAGCCGTCCACGGAGCAGGTGGGGGACACCATTCCCTGGTGGCTGAATACCTGTTGATGGGTATCTCAGTGGCCATCGCCTTGACCGGGATTTTTCTGGCTTACACCATGTACATCAAAAGGCGGGAAATGCCGGAAAAGCTGGCAAAGCAATTTCCCTTTCTATACCGTCTGCTGCTCAATAAGTGGTATGTGGATGAACTGTATGAACTGATAGCGATCAAGCCCATTCATGGTTTCAGTCAACTGCTCTGGAAAGGGGTTGATGTGGCTGTGGTTGACGGGATTGTCAACGGTGTGGCCATGATCGTCGGCTGGTTCAGCGGGGTCGTCCGTTACCTGCAGTCTGGCTATGTCCAGAGTTATGCGGTTTCCATCGTACTCGGGACGGTGGTTATCATCGTCTATTATTTCATTCGCGCCATATCGTAATTACTGCATGCATGCTGGCAGCGTAGGCAGCATAGACGTCAAAACAAAGTTCCTTTCAGGTGTAAGGAGATAGGTAGATGAATCAGTTGGGTTTTCCGATTCTCAGTCTGGTGATGTTCTTCCCCGTGTTTGGCGCTCTCATTCTCATGATGATTGATAAAGAGAGCAAGGATGTACTTCGGGGGACGGCGGTTGCTTTTACGGTTATCGAGTTTTTCATCTCGCTGCCGTTGGTCGTCTATTTTAACGATGCTACGCACCAGATGCAGTTTGTTGAGCTGATCCCCTGGATCAAGAGTTTCGGTATCAATTATCATTTGGGCATTGACGGCATCAGTTTGTGGATCGTCATGCTGACGACCTTTCTGACCCCCATCTGCGTTCTCTGCTCCTGGACCTACATCCAGAAGCATGTAAAAGAATATATGGTCTGCCTGCTGATTCTCGAAACGGCCATGCTGGGCGCCCTGCTGGCCCTCGACTTGATTCTTTTCTATGTTTTCTGGGAACTGATGCTGATCCCCATGTACATGCTCATCGGTGTCTGGGGTGGTGTTCAGCGGATCTATGCCGCGGTCAAGTTCTTTATTTTTACTGCTGCCGGCAGTGTTTTCATGCTCCTGGCGATTCTGTTCCTCTACTACTACAATCATAAAGTTACCGGCATCTACACCTTCAACATTCTTGAACTTTACAACCTCGATGTGCCGGTATCGGTGCAGTTCTGGCTCTGCCTGGCCTTCTTTGTTTCCTTTGCGATCAAGGTTCCCATGTTTCCGCTGCATACCTGGCTGCCGGATGCCCATGTCCAGGCTCCCACGGCTGGCAGTGTTATCCTGGCCGGCGTACTGCTGAAGATGGGAACCTATGGGTTTCTGCGTTTTGCCATGCCGCTCTTTCCCTATGCAACCCATCAGTTTATCCCGGTGTTCGGCACTCTGGCGGTGATCGGGATAGTTTATGGGGCGCTGGTGGCCATGGTCCAGCCGGACATGAAAAAACTGGTGGCCTATTCCAGCGTCAGCCATCTTGGTTATGTGATGATTGGTCTCTTTGCCCTCAACATGCAGGGTATTGAAGGGGCTATCTACCAGATGCTCAACCACGGGATCAGCACCGGGGCACTGTTCCTCATCGTCGGCATGCTCTACGAGCGGCGCCACACCCGGATGATCAAGGACTTTGGCGGTGTTGCCAAGGTGATGCCGGTGTTTGCCACCTTCTTCATGATTGCCACCCTTTCCTCGGTTGCCGTACCCGGAACCAACGGGTTTGTCGGTGAGATTATGATTCTGGTGGGTGCCTTCCGCAGTTTCCCGGTCTTTGCCATCATTGCCGCTTCAGGGGCTATTTTGGGGGCTGTCTATATGCTGTGGATGTATCAGAGGGTAATGTTCTGCCCCCTTGATAACCCGGAAAACCAGAAGCTCAAGGATCTCAATGTGCGGGAGATTGTGACCCTGCTGCCGCTGGCGGTGCTGGTATTCGTCATGGGATTTTTTCCCGGTCTGTTTTTGCGGAAAATGGACGCCTCGGTGTCCTATTTCCTTAACGATTTCAACACCCGCTATGAACATTATGTCCAGCAGTATGAGGGCAACCTGGGTAGTAAGGTAGCCGCGGTGATGTCTGCGGAAGCCGCAGGCGGTTCAGTGGTGGAATAGAGCGTCGCAGCTGAGAGAAGAAATTATTCCTTTTTTTGTGGATTTGTGTGGAGGAACGAGATGGAGATGCTGGAATTTGTAGTCCCGGCGCTGAATGTAAAGGCAATCCTGCCTCAGGCTATCCTGGCGTTGACAGCGTTGACGGTCCTGTTGGTTGATGTTTTTAGCTCACAGGGCAAGAAGTCCTCGTCCCTTGGCTACCTGGTGGTCATTGGTGTGGTTGCGGCGATGATCAGCACGCTGATGATCAATGGCGCCCGCGAATCAGCCTACAGCGGCATGGTGATGGTTGACGGCTTCTCATCGTTTATTACCCTGATTGTCTGCGTTGTTACCCTGCTGACCGTGTTGTCAACGATCAATTATCAGCAGTTCTTCGAGGAGTTGAACTGCGGTGAATACTACTGCCTGCTGCTTTTTGCCGCCGTGGGCATGTCCTTTATGGGGTCGGCCAGCAATCTGCTGATGCTCTTTCTGGCGCTGGAGACCATGTCCATCTCCATCTATGTGCTGGCTGGTTTTAAATGGCATGACCGGAAATCTATTGAGTCGGCGCTGAAATATTTTCTCCTGGGTGCCTTTGCCTCCGGCTTTCTTCTCTTCGGTTTCGCCCTGATTTTCGGGACCACCGGTACCATGGACCTGGTGAAGATCAGCGCTTTCCTCACCGCCCATCCTGAGATGATTCATTCCCGGATGTTGATGGGCGGCGTTGCCCTGGTGACTGTCGGGTTCGGCTTCAAAGTGGCCATGTTTCCCTTCCACATGTGGACCCCGGATGTCTATGAAGGTGCGCCGACTTCGGTGACCGGCTTCATGGCTACCGGTGTTAAGGCGGCGGCCTTTGCCGCATTGGTGCGGGTCTTTTTTGTCGCTCTTGGCCATGTGCAGGCCGATTGGACCGGAATCATGTGGCTGCTGGCCTTTCTGACCATGACTATCGGCAACGTGGTTGCCCTTTCCCAGACCAACATCAAGCGGATGCTGGCCTACTCAAGTATCGCCCACGCCGGCTATCTGCTGGTGGGATTTGTGGCTGGCAGCAAGCAGGGTCAGGCTGGAATTCTCTTTTATCTGATGAGCTATGCCTTTACCAACCTTGGCGCTTTTGGGGTCATTGCCCTCCTGGGTAAAAAGGGTGGTGAATATACCGAACTGCAGGACTTTGCCGGTCTTGGCTTTAAATATCCGCTGATGGGCTTGGCAATGGGGATTTTCATGTTTTCCATGGCCGGCATCCCACCGATGGCTGGATTTATGGGCAAGTTCTATCTGTTCAGTTCGGCAATGAAAGCCGGTTTTGTCTGGCTGGCCATTTTCGGGGTGATCAACAGTGTTATCTCTCTCTATTACTACCTGCGGGTAGTGGTGGTCATGTATTTTCAGGAGGCTGAACAGAGTATCAGTATGCCGAAGCCGTCACCGGCAGTGGTGGTGGGTCTGGTCTTGGCCGCCATCGGCGTCATGCAGATGGGGATTTTTCCTTCCTATATCTGGGATATGGCCCAGCAATCGGTGCAGAGCATGCTCATGTAGGTTTTCCATCCCGAGCTATCTATCTTACAGGGGCGGCTTATAAGCCGCCCGTTGTTTTTTGTATGGGGGCAACATCAATATGCAAGTGGTTGACGCCTGGAACGTTCTTCGCTATAGTGCTGCTATCTTAATCTTTTGTTGAGGATGAACACATGACCCATAAGAAAATTACCAGTGATGAAGTAGGCCATGTCGCCCGCCTGGCCCGTCTGGCAATGTCTGAAACGGAGTTGGCGACGTATGGTAGTCAGCTTGATGGCATCCTGGGCTATGTGGCCAAGCTGAACGAGATAGATACGTCGGGCGTGCAGCCGACAGCCCATGTCATCTCCCTGGCAACCCCCTACCGGGAGGATGAACCGGGAGTTTCCTTCACCCATGAGGAAATCCTTGCCAACGCTCCGGTGCGGCAGGAGTTTTATTTCCAGGTACCGCAGGTGATTGAATAATGGCTTTTGCGACCATATCCTGGCAGCCTGAAGGGGTGGTTATGATCGACCAGACCCGGCTGCCTTCAGAAGAGGTCTATGTTACCTGCGGCAGCTATCAGGAGGTGGCAGCGGCCATTAAAACCATGATCATCCGCGGGGCGCCAGCAATCGGGGTAGCGGCTGCTATGGGAGTGGCGTTGGGGATTAAGCGGCATGCTGAAGCCGGGGGCCAGCTGAGTGAGGAATTTTTTCAGCAGGTGACCGGCACCTTGGCCGCCACCAGGCCGACAGCGGTTAATCTGTTCTGGGCTCTGGGTAAAATGCGTCTGGTGTGGGAGAAAGCTGCTGCCTCTGCGGTGGAGCCGGCGGAGATGGTTGTCAGGCTGGTTGATGAAGCCTGCCGGCTGTACCGGGAAGATATTGTCATCAACCAGCGTCTGGGAAGTGTCGGAGCCGAAATCGTTCCTCCCAGGGCGCGCGTTTTGACCCACTGCAATGCCGGCGCGCTGGCCTGCGCCGGCTATGGTACGGCCCTGGGGGTCATTCGGGCGGCCCATGCCGCCGGCAAGATAGAAAACGTGTTGGCGGATGAAACCAGACCGCTGCTCCAAGGGGCTCGACTGACGGCCTGGGAACTGCAGCGTGACGGTATTCCGGTGACCGTGATCAGTGATAATATGGCCGCCGCCTGTATGGCTCAGGGAATGGTTGATCTGGTGGTGGTGGGTGCCGACCGGATTGCCGCCAACGGCGACACGGCCAATAAGATAGGAACCTACGGGGTGGCCCTCCTGGCCCGGGCTCACCAGATTCCCTTCTATATTGCCGCACCCTGTTCGACCATCGATTGTTCTCTTGCCAGCGGGAATGAGATTCCCATTGAGGAGCGGGCGCCGGAGGAGATTGGTGTCATTGGCACCCGTCAGATGATTCCGGCCGGGGTGCCGGTTTACAACCCGGCCTTTGATGTGACACCAGCAGCCTTGATTGCTGGCATTATTACCGAAAAAGGGATTTTCCCGCCGTCAGAGCTGACGGCGGTACTGCAAGGAAAGGAGTGACACCGCCAGATTACTGCATTTCCTGGCCGGGGATAATCTTGACCCTGGCTTTCTGCTGCTCGCTGCCAAACACTTCCGCCTGGTTGCTGTTCAAGTAGATGAGGATCCGTTCGCCGGTTACCCGGTTGTTCCCCTGCCACATTACCGCATTTCCTTCCAGCATGACTGTCCGCCTGGCCTGTTCCAGGGTAGCCTGTTCACAGGTGGCAAATTTGTCCGCCTGGCTGAGTTTAACATTGCCGGTGGCTACGGCTCTCAGAAGTTCTCTGGTTTCCAGATCAAAATAGTTGGTAACCTGATCGGCGTAGAGCACCATATCCCGCTGCTTGGCAATGACTTTGCCGCCGAAGGTGATGGTTCCCTGCTGCCGATTTGCTTCCGTCCAATCAGAAATAATTTCCAGCGGTTCGCGCAGGTTGCGGACCTCAGCCTGTTGCTGGGTTTGACCCGTAGTCTGGCGGCCGCCATCAGCGGTTGGTGCAGCTTGACGAGCAGTGTTCTGGCGCTGCCCAGCAGTTGTCGGCTGCTCAGTGGTTGTCTGCCATCCCACTGATTGCGGTTGGGGTGGTGACGCCGCTGTCCGGTCCCGGCCGGCGTTCCAATCGGGGATTGTTTTTTGGCTCGCTGCCCCGACGGCAGTGGCATCGTGCATCTGTCGTTCCCGGAACAGAGATTCAAAGGTTACGACAGCGGGTGGTGGCCCCGATTCCTTGTCCCTGGGGCTGAGGAAGAGGCCTGCCAGCCTCGGGGAATAGCCAGCCGGCGTAAAGGTGGTGGTCAGGTAGCGGTCTTTGGCATCATCCTGTTTGTCGAGGAAGTAATCGCGTACCAGAAAACTTAGTTTGACTCCGGGTCCCTCCTCCTCGCTCATCAGCATCCGGGCTTCCGGTGCATAGGAGCTTCTGGGGTAGCCGCTGGTGAGGGTTAGGAAGGCTTTCTGGGCATCCTCCTTTTTTCCCTGGTTGAGCTGGGCAAGGCCGAGGTAGTAAAGGGCTTTATCATCGATAAAGCCGGGGTAGGTGGCCAGCAAGTAATTGAAGCGACCGGCGGCCGGCCCGTAACGCTGCTGTTTGAAATAAAACAGACCGACGTAGAATTCCCGTTTGGCAAAGCGCCGTTTGCAGTCATTGATTCGTTGAATGATCTTTGCCGTGTAGGGTGGTGAAGCGGGAAATTTCTTCAAGGCTTCCTGGAAGGTTGCCAGTGCTTCCCGCAGGGGGGCCAGGTCCCGGTCAATGGTTTTCAGGCGGACGTAGTGGGTCATTCCCAGCTGGTAGTAGGCGTAGGCAGCCTGGGGATGATCGGCGTTGAACTTGAGAAAATCATTGTAGTTGGTACCGGCTTCGTCCAACTCATTCTTGCGGTAGTGGCTGTCACCGACCCGGAGCAGGGCCAGCCGGGCATATTCTGATTCCGGGTATTCGTTCTGGACCTGCTGGTAGATCTCAATGGCCCGGGCGAACCGCTGCCGCTCATAAAAGCGTTCCCCCTGCTGGTAGATGGAGCGGGCGTCGCCGGTCACCGTTCCATGCCGGGCGCAGCCGCCCGTTGCCAGGAGCAGGAATCCAAGGGCAAGAACAATGAAGCACGTTGCGAGGAGAGATGATTGGTACCGCTTCATGGCAAAGTCATAATTCCTTGTAAAATCGGGTGCAGTCGGGTAAAAGGGACAGTCAGCTATGTTTCCAGCCACGGGCAGCTGTTTTTCCCTGAATGTGGCCGGTTGCTGCGGCTGTCGAGCGATTGCCGTAGCAAAAAAACAGGCGAAGATATGACCTGTTTGAACGCTTTATCCGCAAGGATGGACCTTAGTATACCTGTCAGTTGAAGTCAATGGAAAAGCGCGCTGCCATAACCCTGCTATATGCCGATTCGGAAGGGACAATTTTTGACCATCCGGAGCTGGAAATGCTGGCTGCCAGCGGCACCAAACTGGTATTTCCGCCAGCGGCGGAACTCATCCCTCTGCCTGCCGGCAGCCGGTTGTTCTACCTTCCCCAGTGTCCGCCCATGGGTTGGGATGCCGAGTCGGGTGAAGCGGTCTGTCTGGATGTCTTGGAAGACGGCGAACCCTGCTGCGGCGTCGCCGCTTTTTTGCCTCCGGCCTATACCCGCCTGCTGCTGCCGGCGGTTTCCTATGAACAGAAGAACTACCAGCTGCCTTTGTGGGCTTACACGGCGGTGGGCTGGTCGGAGGAACTGGGGCAGCATGTGGTTGCCGCCCGCCGGGTGGATGACAACCTCCAGTGGGAGCCGGATCGCTTTGATGATCGGGAGGTGGTTGCCGGCGTTGACCGGCAGCTGGCCCGTCTGTCCGGTAACCGGCTGGTCCGTCACCTGAGTCGCTGTGCCATCGATTACCATTGTTTTGCCGCCAAGAATTTTTTTCTCGGCCGCTGGGAATGTCCACTGCCCGTTTCCCCCACCTGCAATGCCCGCTGTCTGGGCTGCCTGTCGTGGCAGAGCGACAGCGGCTTTGAGGCCTCCCAGGAGCGGATTGCTTTTGTGCCGACCGCCAAAGAGCTGGTGGAGGTGGCTCTTGCCCACCTGGAGGTGGCGGAAAATCCGGTTTTGAGCTTCGGTCAGGGGTGTGAAGGGGATCCCATCCTCCAGGCGGAGACTATCTGCACCTTTGCCCGCCGGCTGCGGATGGCCACCGACCGGGGCACCCTTAATGTCAATACCAACGCCAGCCTGCCGAAGCAGGTGGCGGCCATGGCCGCCGCCGGCATGGACAGCATCCGGGTGAGCATTAATTCTCCCCGGCCGGAAACCTACCTGCCTTACTACCGGCCCCGGGGCTATACGTTTGATGATGTCCTGACCTCGCTGCAGGAGGCCAAGGATGGCGGCATGCAGCTGGCCATCAACCTGCTGGTGATGCCGGGGGTGACCGATGATCCGGCCGAGGTGGAGGCGCTCCTTGAGCTGGTGCAGTCCTACCGGGTGGACCAGGTGCAGATGCGCAATCTCAACATCGATCCCCAGCTCTATCTGGAGACCTTGAATCGGGAGTGGGGCGAGGCCATGGGGATCGGGGCATTGATCGATCTCCTCAAGCGGGAATGCCCGGGGCTGGCGATCGGGTACTTTAATCGGTACCTGGGCTGAGGAATGCACCACAGAGGCACAGAGGACACGGAGCATACATTGGCCACAGACGACCACAGACAAAATGACCACAGACGAATGATGCTCGGTTGTTTTTATGGTGTCGGTGTGCGTCTGTGTGTGTCAGTGGCACTTGGGTTATGAGTCGGCAAGTGCAAAGAGCCTGGATTCCATATGTCGTTCCTTTTGCGGTCTTTCTGCTGTTTACCGAAGCCGCCCATCTGCTGCCGGACTACCAACATCTGTTCTATATTGTAAAAACGGTTGTCGTTGCCGGCTTGCTCCTTTCATGGCGGCGGGTTTTTGCCCGAGAAGTTTTTGCACCTATGCCGGCCAGGGAGTGGCTGTTGGCGGTAGGTGCCGGCATCCTGGTTCTTGTCATCTGGGTGGCACCGGAAAAAATCCTGCCGAAACTGGGCGCCTGCAATGGCTTTGATCCCCACTCGTTCGACTGGTCGCCGACCGGCACGGTGCTGCTCATTACCGTCCGTCTGATCGGCGCGGCGCTGGTGGTGCCGGTGATGGAGGAGCTGTTCTGGCGCTCTTTTCTCCAGCGTTTTCTCATCAGGCACGATTTCACGGAACTTCCTTTAGGTACCTTCAGCTGGTTTTCCTTCCTTACCGTCGCGGCCCTCTTTGCCCTGGAACATCACCGGATTCTTCCAGGCCTGGCTGCCGGCATCATCTACGGTGCCCTGCTGATCCGCCAGCAGAAACTGAGCGGCTGCATCATCGCCCACGGGGTTACCAAACTGGGGCTGGGCCTCCACGTCCTGTTCACCGGCAGCTGGCACTTCTGGTAGAAATATTCCCCTTCAGTTCTCCGCTTCTTTGGGTCATTGCCAGTAAAATGGCCAGCGGCCCGCCATCTTTTTTGGCGGGTGAAAAAATTTTCCTACCCCAGCCAACCTTTCCAAACCATTACCTCTGTTTCTTCTGATCTGTAATCACCTGTTCATATATGGTTTATCTCTTTGCTTCGTGTGTTTGTCAGAAGGTGATGGCAGGTTGAGTTGCCCCGACACCGGCAAATGGTGGCCATGGGTGCAGAGTCTGCCCCTGATTATCAATAACTGCGCTTGCTAACGTATTGATATCATTGCGACGCGAAAAATCGTTATAGGAAAAGGAAAAAAGATAGTTAGAATGTGTAAAAAATTACCATTTTTTACTGGTTATAGAGCCAAGTCTTTATCATTTCTGTTGCTCCTTTTAATGTAAACATTATTTTCCATTAATTTAAGGGTGTTAGATGACAGATGAAAATACTATTGACCGTCATGGAATATGGCATGCTTTATGCTGTTATCTAATAAACGAAAAAAGATTGGGCAGAAACCGTGAATATCTTAAAGGTAAAGGGAGGGAAAGAGAGCATAGTAAGGTAGCTGGTTTTCAGCAACAAGATTATTTTTGATCATGAACTATATAAAGGGCAATTTTAAAAGCGAAGAAAAGGGGAAGAGTATGAAAAAATGTGCAGTAATGATGGTAACAGCAATGATAGCAGTCATGCTCATTGCCGGTGGGGCCTGGGCGTTGCCAATAGATGTTTCAGGTTTAAACCTGACGGAATTGCAGAGCGTCTTTACTGGTATAGGTTCAGATATTGTGGCATCTGGGGTTGGCAATGATGAAACTCAGAGTGAAGTGTTTCAGTTTCAAAGCTCTGGAGCAACAGCAACCTATGTTGCAAGTGTATCATGGTATGAAGGCTACTCACTGGAGTTTGGGATTTATGATGTGTTGAATCCTGATAGTAAGCTGACGCTTTTCAATACGGGGAGCAGTTGGCCGTCTCCTGCTGATGATACCCAAATTTATTTTCAACTTATCTCTGGTGTGGCGACAGCCTATACAATGGATGGTGGTTATAACGAAATCGATTCTGCTACTTTCTTGTCTGCTAATTTAGGTTTTTATGTCCAAAGCTTTGATTATAATGTAGGGACTTATTATTCCCAGTCTGATTTGAATGCGAATGGTGATGACCGTTTTCTGACCTATATGGGGCAGGGAGATTATGTGGATATTGATGGGAATCCTGATACATTTGCACAAAATGATTTTGCCCACTGGTATATTGCTGCAGAAAGCGGCCAATATGCTACTTCTGATCTCGATTTTTCTGATTTTGTCGTTCAGGTTGAATCGTTGCAGCCTGCTCCTGTTCCCGAACCCGGCACCATGATGCTCATGGGTGTTGGCCTGCTGGGTCTGGTGGCTGTGACTCGCCGGAAAATGAAATAACTGCCAGCAGCAGTTTATGGTTGATAAAAAAAGCCGCTCGAATGAGCGGCTTTTTTTATGGATGGTTTTTTCTCGGTGCTCTCTGGGTCTCGGTGGTGAACGCTATCTTTGCTGGTGTTTTTTTAGATAGATCATCAGCACCGATAATGCCGCCGGGGTGATGCCCGGCAGGCGGGAGGCCTGGCCGAGGGAGGCGGGACGGACCTCTTCCAGCTTCTGGATCAGTTCGTTGGTCAGCCCGGCAACGGTGCGGTAGTCAAAATCAGGGGGGATCTTCTTTTTCTCCAGGGATTTGAATTTCTCCACTTCGCCCTGCTGGCGGTCGATATAGCCCTGGTACTTGATCTGAATTTCCACCTGGCGGGCGGCTTCAGCGCCCAGCTCTTCGCAGAGTTTCCTGGTTGCCGGGGAGCTTTCTGTCAGCAGGAGCAGGGAGATTTCCGGCCGTTTGAGCAGTTCATCAGCGGGCATCGTTTCTTTGAGGGGTGCGGTGCCGCCGGTGGCGGCCAACTGGTCGTTGATCTGCTCCGGGGTAATCCTGATGGCGTGCAGCCTTTTCTTCCCCTCAGTTGTTCTGCGGCTTTTCTCAACCGCCATCTCCCGCTGTTCATCACTGACCAGCCCCAGTTGGTGGGCCTTTTCAGTGAGCCGCAGGTCGGCGTTGTCTTCGCGCAGCAGCAGACGGTATTCGGCCCGCGAGGTGAACATCCGGTAGGGCTCGTTGGTGCCTTTGGTGATCAGGTCGTCAACCATCACCGCCAGGTAGGCTTCGGAGCGGTCGAGAACAAAAGGCGGCAGCTGTTTGATCTGGCAGGCGGCATTGATGCCGGCCCAGATGCCCTGGCCGGCGGCCTCTTCGTAGCCGGAGGTGCCGTTGATCTGGCCGGCCATGAACAGTCCCTTGATCTGTTTGGTTTCCAGGCTAGTGGTCAGCTGGGTGGGATGGACAATATCGTATTCAATGGCGTAGGCCGGCCGGATGACCACCGCCTCCTCGAGGCCGGGGACAGTCTTGAACAGCTGGTGCTGGATGGCTACCGGCAGGCAGTTCCCCAGTCCCTTGACATAGATCTCCTCGGTTTCCCAGCCTTCCGGCTCCAAGGTCACCTGGTGGCTGTCATGGTGAGGGAACTTCATGATCTTGTCCTCCAGCGACGGGCAGTAGCGGGCACTGATGCCGTCAATGGTGCCGTTGTAGAGGGGCGAGAGGTGGATATGATCGCTCAGAATCCGGTGGGTTTCACTGGTGGTTCTGGTGATGAAACAGGGCAGTTGTTCCTGATTGAAGGTCCGGGTATGGACGGAAAACGGCCGGGGATCGGAATCGCCGTCCTGGCGTTCCAGCCGGTCAAAGTCGATTGAGCGTTTCAACATCCGTGGCGGGGTGCCGGTTTTCATTCTTCCCATGCTGAAGCCCAGCTCTTCAAGGTGCCGGGGCAGGGCCAGGGAGGCGAACTCACCGGTGCGCCCGGCCTGCTGCTGAAAAGTGCCGATGTGAATCAGGCCGTTGAGGAAGGTGCCGGTGGTGATGATTGCCGCCCGACAGTGGTAGGAATAGCCGGTTTCATCCACCACACCGATCACCGTGCCATTTTCCACCAGCAGGCGGTTGACCATTGCCTGACGGATTTCAATGCCGGGCTGCTGTTCCAGCAGGTGCTTCATGGTCCGGTGGTAGAGCAGTTTGTCACACTGGATCCTGGTTCCCTGGACTGCCGGGCCCTTGGAGGTATTGAGGGTGCGAAACTGGATGCCGCACCGGTCGCTCACCAGCCCCATGGCGCCCCCCAGGGCATCAATCTCCTTCACCAGATGACCTTTGGCCAGGCCGCCGATGGCCGGATTGCACGACATCTGGGCGATGGTATCGGCATTGATGGTGAAAACCAGGACCGATACCCCCATCCGGGCGGCCGCCAGAGCTGCTTCACTGCCGGCGTGGCCGGCGCCGATAACAATCAGGTCGTGCGATGAGGTCATTGATGTACCGTTTGATCTTTTCCTCAATGGGCGATCAGTTTCACATCATCGATAAAGGAAAAATCGGGATCGGTCTGGGAGGTGTGGCAGACAACGCAGGTATCCTCGTCGATGGGTGTCCCGTAGGACAGGTCCGGCTTGGTGACGTGCAGATGGCCCGAACCGTGGCACTGTTCACACTGGATATTGAACAGGTGCGGGGTTTTCTTCGGGGTGAGAAAGCCGATGCCGCCCTGGGGGTTGTTTTTGCCGGTGACATGGCAGGGGAGACAGTCGGGGCAGTAGTCCTTGCATTTTTTCTCCAGGCTGGCATATGCTTTCGCGTGGCGGCTCAGCTGCCAGGAACCGACAATGGCCTGATGGCAGGGTGCGCAGGCCTGGACCCCCATATAGGTGGAGTCCTGCTGATCCGGTTGGGTTTCCTCCGCTTTTTGTTCCAGTTCAATATAGTGGCGGCGCAGCCACTCTTCATAGTCGCTCACTTGCCGGTCAACCGCCGGATCCGGGACAATATCTTTTTTACTGACCGGGAAGATGCCATGGGCGGCCGGCTGTCGGCTCGTCATATCCCAGTCCAGGTAGGAGATGGTTTTGCCCTGGTTGTTGTTTTTCACCAGATAGGTCTCGCCGACCTTTTCCGGTTCGGTGATCACCCCCCGCTGAGTTGCCAGGATGGCCAGATCGAAGCCGGGAATCTCGGCGAGCAGTTCGCGGGCTTTTCGATCGGAAAAATGGAGGACAATGATGGCCAGATCATGGGGTTCGGTGGTGAGGATCTTTTGCAGCACCGGCAGCGGATTGAGAACCGTCAGCCCATGGATGGCCTTCTGCTCAAGTCGTTGATCGATCGCTGATGCCACCAGAATCTTCTTCCCCCCTTTTTCCAAGACGACATGAGAAACAAGTCCGGGGAACAGCCCGGCAGGCAGATTGCTGCAGACCAGCGGCATCGCCTTGGCGGCGGAGGTTATGCCGGTAATGATCTCCCGGCCATAGATCAGCTCCTGGCCACCGGGAGTGAGGAGATCGGCGCCCATCTGTTCATAGACGCCGGTGATCAGAGAGGTCTGCCGGCGGTCAACCTGGAAATCCTTCTTGATGGTCGGTTTGGTCAACTCACCGGTATTGATCAGCAGCAACCGGTCGGCAGGGGTGGTTTGTCGCAGGGTGTTGATGATCGTTTGCTGCCGGGCAAGACCGCCGGCCTGATTTCGGTGTCAGCCGCAGGGTTTGACATAGCCATTGAGAGAACCAATGTAGATAATGCGCAGCGGTGCCGGTGGCTGCGCTGCTGCCGGTAGCAGAACGCCGCAGCTGAGAATCAGGAGTGTCGCTAGGATAAGTATAACGCGCATGTTCTTTGTTGTGCCGCCGCAGCTGTTTGCTGTCTTTGACTCTTTTTCTGAAAAGAGGTACTATTTGAAAATAGTTTGCCATTTTAACGTATTCCTCCGCTAAATAGCAAGGAGGTTTTCTTTGAGGTTAGGCATGGATTGGATTGTTGTCAAAGGGGCCCGGGAGCATAATCTGAAGAATATTGATGTGGAGATTCCCCGCAATAAGCTGGTGGTGGTCACCGGCCTGAGCGGTTCCGGCAAATCATCACTGGCCTTTGATACGGTGTATGCTGAAGGGCAGCGCCGCTATGTTGAATCATTGTCAGCTTATGCCCGGCAGTTTCTGCAATTGATGGATAAGCCCGATGTGGATGAAATCACCGGTCTTTCGCCGGCGATTGCCATCGAACAGAAACGAGTGTCCCATAACCCCCGGTCAACGGTGGGTACGGTGACCGAGATTTATGACTATCTGCGGCTGTTATTTGCCCGGGTGGGAACGCCGTCATGTTACCAATGCGGCCGGGAGATCGCGCCTCAAACCGTTAGTCAGATAGTTGATACGGTGGCCGGCCTGCCGGCCGGCAGCCGCATCCTGATTTTGGCACCCCTGGTGCGTGGACGCAAAGGGGAGTATCGTAAACTGTTCGCCGATTTGGTCCGCCAGGGTTTCCTCCGGGTTGAAGTGGATGGTTGCATGTATGCTCTGGAGGAGGTGCCGGAACTGGATCGTTACCAGAACCATGATATTGATCTGGTGGTTGATCGGCTGATTATTGGTGGAGATCTGCAGCGTCGGCTCACCGATTCGGTTGAACTGGCTCTGGCCAAAACCGATGGTGTGGTGGCTGTTCAGGTGATGGAGGGCCAGCGGCAGCTGTTTTCCACCCGGCTGGCCTGTGTCCACTGTGGCATCAGTTTTGCCGAAATTTCTCCCCGTCTTTTTTCCTTCAACAACCCCCACGGTGCCTGCCCCCGTTGTGCCGGGTTGGGGAATGAGGTTTTTTTTGATCCCCACCTGGTGGTGCCCAATCCTTCCCTGTCCCTGCGGGAGGGGGCGGTGGCCCCCTGGCACCGCTCCCAACCTTTTTATCAGGAGCATGTGCTGTTGCCGCTCGCCCGCCACTATGGTTTTGATCTCTATCAGCCGTTTCAGGATTTGTCCCGTGAGGTCCAGGATATCATCCTCTACGGCAGCGGTGATGAGAAAATTCCCGGTCTGCTGGCCGAGGGGCGCCGTGGCCGCATCCCGGCCCGCATCTTTGAGGGCGTTATCCCGGCACTGGAGCGCAAACACCGGTTGCAGGAGGGTGCTGATGATGAGCTGCGCAAATATCTCTCGCCGGCAGCCTGTCCCGACTGCGGCGGCAGCCGCCTGAAAAAGGAAAGCCTCCATGTCACGATTGGCGGCCAAAACATCTATCAACTGGCCTCCCTGTCGTTGCCGGAGACATTGGCTTTTATCCGGCAGATAACGTTGCCGCCGGCCCGCCAGGCCATAGCCAGCCGAGTGCTCCAGGAGGTGGAGCAGCGTCTCTCGTTTCTCCTCGATGTGGGACTTGACTATCTGACCCTGGCGCGGGAATCGGCCACCCTCTCGGGCGGTGAATCCCAGCGCATCCGCCTGGCAACCCAGATCGGTTCGGGGCTTACCGGTGTGCTCTATGTTCTTGATGAGCCCAGCATCGGCCTGCATCAGCGGGATAATGAAAAGTTGCTGGCGTCGCTTTTCCGGCTCCGTGATCTTGGCAATACCCTGCTGGTGGTGGAGCATGACCAGGATACCATCATGCGTGCCGACCATGTTATCGACATGGGCCCCGGGGCCGGTCGGCTGGGAGGTGAGGTGGTGGCCCAGGGGACGTCGGCGGCTATTGCTGCCGGAGATTCCCTCACCGGTCAATACCTGGCCGGCAGGCTGTCCATCGAGGTTCCCGCCCACCGGCGGACGGATCCCGGCCGGGTGCTGTCCATCAAAGGGGCGTCAATTCATAATCTGAAACGGCTTGCGGTCGATTTCCCCCTTGGCAAGTTCATCTGCGTCACCGGGGTATCCGGCTCGGGCAAGAGCAGCCTGGTGAATGATACCCTCTTTCCCGTGCTTCATAATCATCTCCATGGTTCCTATAAATCAGCCGGCCCGATTGAGGAGATTGATGGTCTGCAGTATCTTGACAAAGTCATCAATATCGACCAGAGTCCCATCGGTCGGACGCCCCGTTCCAATCCGGCCACCTATACCGGTGTCTTTACCGCCATTCGAGAACTCTTTGCCGCCCTTCCTGAAGCCAGGGTGCGGGGCTACCGTCCCGGCCGCTTCAGTTTCAATATCAAGGGTGGCCGCTGCGAAGCCTGCCGGGGGGAGGGAATGATGCGGGTGGAGATGCATTTTCTGCCCGATGTTTTCGTTACCTGTGACACCTGCGGTGGCAGCCGTTTTAACCGGGATACCCTTGAAGTGCACTACAAGGGCAAGCAGATTGCTGAAGTGTTGGCCATGACCGTCAATCAGGCGGCGGAGTTTTTTGCCGCTATTCCAAAAATTGTCACCAAACTGCAGACCCTCCAGGATGTGGGGCTGGGCTATATTGCCTTGGGACAGGCGGCGGTAACCCTGTCGGGCGGTGAAGCTCAGCGAGTCAAACTTTCCCGGGAACTGGGCAAACGGGCCACCGGCAGGACCTTCTATCTATTGGATGAACCGACCACCGGTCTGCATTTTCATGACGTCCGTCAGCTGCTTCAGGTTCTCCAGCGGTTGGTTGACGAGGGGAACACGGTACTGGTGGTCGAACATAATCTGGAAGTCATCAAGGTTGCTGATTACCTGGTTGATCTGGGACCTGAGGGTGGGGCACGAGGTGGTGAACTGATCGCCTGCGGGACGCCGGAAGAGGTGGCGGCAGTCAGCCGATCGGCGACCGGTTTCTATCTGCGGGCTGTGCTGTGAGCAGGTCGTGAAGAGGGTGACGTGCCGCAGGAGGAAAAACACCCTCCAGAAGAAAACTCTGGAGGGTGCCTGGACGGGGTTCGACTATCTGTTCTTTTTTATCTGCCGCCGTCGTCGGGGGTGTTTACTGGACAGGAGATAGGCTAAATTGTCCAGTTCGCTGAGGATGGAGACATTGCGCATGGTGACATGTTCAGGAACTTTAACTTTAAAGGGCGCAAAGTTGAGAATGCCGGTCACGCCGCCCTTGACCAGCAGGTCGGCGGTTCCCTGGGCATACTGAGCGGGAACGGTTACGATGCCGATCATTGCTTTTTCACGGCTGGTGGTTTCCGCCAGTTCGTCCACGGACTGGATGATAACCCCTTCAGTGACTTCGGTGCCGATCTTGCGGGGGTCGCTGTCAAATGCGGCCACCATGCGGAAACCATGGATGCGGAAAAAGGTGAAGTTCAACAGGGCCTGGCCCAGATGGCCAACCCCCACCAGGACCGTCGGCCAGATGATGTCCAGGCCGAGAATGATCTTGATTTGTTCAGCCAGCTCTTTTGTATCGTAGCCGACGCCGCGGACGCCGAATTCGCCAAAATAGGAGAGATCTTTTCTGATCTGTGCAGGGCTTATCTGGCAAGAATCTCCCAGCAATTCCGAAGAAACGACCTGAAACCCTTCATCGTCAAGCCTTTCCAGGCAGTTGATGTAGGTGGAAAGACGCTTGATGGTTGCTTCCGGTATTTTTACCTCTTTCTGCTTCATAATCACTCCACTGCTTTTCCCTGATTCCAGACCCCCTGTGTGTTGGTGGAAATTTCAGGATAGAATAGCTGGTAATCGCCATCAATAAGACAAAAAATATCGTGATAGTTATCACATTAACAAGAATAAACTCAAGAAAAAAAAGGAATAGCAGCTATTTTTTTAGTGGTTTCGAGGTGAGGGTGCAAACCGTTGACAAGCGAGGTCTTTTCCTTTAGAAACGAAAGAAAAGAAGTGTTCGATCGGGAGGTAACGTAAGGGTTATGCAGGAACAGCAGGAGTCGGTGGCAGGTCGGCTTGGGGGCCGCCAATCATACCTGGAAACACCCCATCTGGTGGTGGTCAAGTTGGGCAGTGCCGTGCTGACGGATGCTCAGGGGCGATTGGATGGAGAATTTTTCAGCCGCTTTGCCACGGAAATTTCCCTGTTGATCGGGAGTGGCTACCGTTTTGTCATTGTTACCTCCGGGGCGGTTGCAGCCGGCCGCGAAGTGTTGGGTTACCGGCAGGCGCCGGCGACGATTCCGGAGAAGCAGGCGTGCGCCGCGGTCGGTCAGGTCCGCCTCATGTGGCAGTATGAACAGGCTTTTGCCGCCCACCGGCAGATTGTTGGCCAGGTGCTGTTGACTGGCGATGATATCTACAACCGGCGGCGCTATCTGAATGCCAGACATACCATCACCACCCTGCTGCAGAAAGGGGTTATTCCGATTGTCAACGAAAATGACACGGTGGTGGTGCGGGAGATAAAGTTTGGTGATAATGATAACCTGGCGGCCCTGCTCACCTCGCTGGCTGAAGTTGATCTGCTGATCATGTTGACCGATATTGATGGTTTCTATGCCGAGGACCCCAAAGTAAATCCCGGCGCCGACCTTATCTCGATGGTTTCTGAAGTTGATAGTGATATTGAATCACTGGCCAGCCTGACCAAAAGTTCACTCGGCAGCGGCGGGATGGTGGGTAAACTGCAGGGAGTCAAAAAAGCGGCCGCCTACGGCATCCCCAGCGTCATTGCCAATGGTAAGCGGGCCGGTGTTGTGACCAGGATTCTGGCCGGTGATCAAGAGGGAACGTTGTTTCTCCCCCGGCAGAACCGCCTTACCTGTCGTAAGCATTGGCTTGCCTATGCGGTCCAGCCCCGCGGGGTGCTGACGCTTGATCCGGGGGCGGTGCGGGCGCTGGTCAACGGTGGTAAGAGCCTCTTGTCTTCGGGCATTATCGGGGTGGAGGGCAGCTTTGGGGTTGGCGAGCCGGTATCCTGCTGTGACGAAGGTGGCCGGGAAATTGCCAGGGGTCTGGTCAATTATGCCGCTGAAGAGATCTCTAAGCTGCGGGGAAGCCATTCCCGGGATATTGAAGCAGTGTTGGGGTACTGTTCCGTTGATGAAATAATTCATCGGGATAATCTGGTGGTGCTCGCTGAACAGTGACCGTGAGTGCCGTGTATGCCGAAACAATCGTAGTGCTGGATCAATTGCGGATATCGTGTTTCGATGGTCTGCTGGACGAATGCAAAGGGGATAGATAGCATGTCAATGGTGCAGGAAATTACGGCCATGGCCCGCCAGGTCAAGGATGCTTCCAGAGTGCTGGCGACCATGGGAACCACAGAGAAAGATCATGCCCTGAGATTGATGGCCGCCGGGCTTCGGGAGCGGCGGGCTTTTTTGCAGGAGCAGAACCGCCTGGATCTGACGGCCGCACGGCAGCAGGGTCTGTCACCGGCGATGATTGACCGGCTGACGTTGAGTGACGGGGTGATCGAAGCGATGGCTGTCGGTCTCGAGGAGGTTGCCGCTTTTGCCGATCCGGTGGGTGAAGTGACCCGGATGTGGAAACGGCCCAACGGTCTGCTGGTGGGTAAAATGAGGATTCCTTTGGGGGTTATCGGGATGATTTATGAGTCCCGACCCAATGTTACTGCCGATGCTGCCGGTCTCTGTTTGAAAGCCGGCAACGGGGTTATCCTGCGGGGCGGATCGGAGGCGATCCATTCCAATCTGGCCATTCTCAAGGTTCTCCATGACGCGCTGGCAGCTACGTCGATTCCCCGGGAGGTCATCCAGGTTATTCCGCTGACCGACCGGCAGGCGATTACCGAGATGCTCAAACTGGAAGACTGTATTGATCTGGTCATTCCCCGTGGCGGTGAAGGCCTCATCCGTTTTGTGGTGGAGCATTCCCGAATTCCGGTGATTAAACACTATAAAGGGGTTTGTCATGTTTTTGTTGATCAGGATGCTGACTTGGTGATGGCCAGGGAGATTGTCATTAATGCCAAAACCCACCGTCCTGGAGTCTGTAATGCCCTTGAAACCCTGCTAGTTCACCGGGACATTGCGCCGGCTTTTCTGCCCCTGATTGTTGACGCTTTGCGCCGGGCCCACGTGGAGGTCCGCGGCTGTGAGCAGGCCAGGGTTCTGGTTCCCGATCTGGTGGCAGCGACGGAAGAGGACTGGCATGCGGAGTATCTCTCCCTGATTCTGGCGGTGCGGGTGGTTGATGACTTGGACCGGGCTGTGGAACATATCAACCGTTACGGCTCAGACCATACCGAGACCATAGTGACCAGCAGCTACGAACGTTCCCAGGAATTTCTCCAGCGGGTCAATTCTTCGGTGGTCATGGTGAATGCCTCAACCCGTTTCAGTGACGGCGGCCAGATGGGGCTGGGGGCCGAGATCGGTATCAGTACCACCAAATTGCACGCTTACGGACCCATGGGGCTGGAAGGGTTAACAACGACCAAGTATATCATCTATGGCAATGGACAGATCAGACAGTAAACGGGTGGGTGTTTTTGGCGGTACCTTTGACCCAATTCACTATGGTCATCTGCGGCCAGCTCTCGAGGTTTTTCAGGCCTGCAGCCTTGATGAGCTCTATTTTATGCCGGCGGCCGTCCCCCCTCATAAGCAACAGCGGCCTGTTTCTCCGGCAGCCATGAGACTGGCCATGATCGACCTGGCGGTCAGCGGTACGCCGGGCTTTTACAGCTCTTCCTATGAATTGGACAAAGGGGGTACCTCCTATTCCATCGACACCCTGAGTGCATTTCAGAATGTCATCGGTGGCCGCCTTTTTTTTATTGTCGGTCGGGATGCTTTTGCTGATATTGCCACCTGGAAATCCTATGGGAACCTTTTTGGCGTGGCCAATTTCATCGTCATGTCCCGGGCCGGAATTGAGTCGAAAGGGGTAGATGCTGGAAATCTCGAGGTTTTTCCCGTTGCTATCAGGGGTGATTTTTGTTATGAGGGGGAAGGAGCCTATCGGCACCGCTCCGGCAACCTGGTTTTGTTCCAGTCGGTTACCCGGTTTGATATCTCTTCGAGCATGATCAGAGGAGAAAGATTGGCGGGGCGTTCCATCGCCTATCTGGTGCCGGCGGCGGTCGAGCATTATATTCGTGAGCACGATTTGTATCTGAGCTGAATAGCGTACTCACTGCTGGTTTGTTGATCTGTTGTTCGGCCGGGTGACCGGCCGCTTATCCCGCCATCCGGGCTGTTGCCCCATGGTTGTTGCGAGGTTATCATCGAAACATCTAATCTGTTGGCAAAAGTAGCCGTGGTTTTTCGGGCCGTTGAAGATAAAAAAGGCGAACGGCCGGTAGTTCTCGATCTACGGGGCATCTCTTCCGTTACTGATATTCTGGTGGTGTGCAGCGGTCATTCCGACCGGCACGTGCAGGCGGTGGCTGAGAATATTTACGTGACGATGAAGCATGAGGGGATTATGCCTCTGGGAGTAGAAGGGATGCATGAGGGGCGCTGGGCGCTTCTGGATTACGACGACATTATCGTCCATGTCTTTCATGAGCCGGTCCGGGAGTTCTATGATCTGGAAGGGGTCTGGCGTGATGCCCCCCGCTTGGATCTTGCCGGGAGTTCTTAAGGGTGCAGCTGAAGTTCCTGTTTGTCGGCAAAACCAAGCAGTTCCGCTGGCAGCAGGAAATCGATGATTATCTGGGCCGGCTTGGACGTTATGCTCCGGTCCAGTTGCAGGAGCTGAAGGAAGGTCATCTGGGGAGCAAGGAAGAGCCGAGACTCTTCTGTCAGCGTCAGGCGCCGAAGCTGGTGCAGGCCTTGAACCGGGATAACTTTTTCCGGGTGGTGCTGGCCGAACAGGGGAAGACCAGTACCACCAGCCAGCTGGCGGCCCAGTTGGAGCGATGGTTGCTGAGCGGCCGGCGGGGGATTGTTTTTCTGGTTGGTGGTCCTTTCGGCATGGCGCCGGCAGTCAAAGATGAGGCGGATTATCTGCTCTCCCTTTCCCCACTCACCTTTACCCACGACATGGCCCGGTTGATCCTGCTGGAGCAGCTCTATCGGGCGATGACGATTATCAAGGGGGAACCGTACCATTATTAATGGCGGTGGAAGGTGGATTGTGCAAAGCCGGCGGTCCCATGGTTGTCCGTTGTTGTAGGTGAAATTTGTCTGGTGCCGCTGGTTTTTAAACGTGGCAGACATCATCCTTTAACCCTTGACCTGCAGCCTAATACGTTAAAGCCGACCACCATTCCCCATAACCCTTGAGCTTGTAGATGATTCGATGACCTACCGTTTGCTGCTCTTCCTGGGCCTTACCTTTCTGCTGCTGTTTTCCTATCTGCTGTATCTTAATCCCCAACCTTTGACCTTTACTCTGGGCAGCGGTCTGAAGACCGAGGGAACGCTGCCACTTTTTATTCTGATCTCTTTTGCGGCGGGCGGTTTGGGGATGATCTTCCTACTGGCGCTGAAAGCTGCGGTCCAGTATATCGGCAATTTTCGCCAGCTGAAACGGCGGCATCGGGGCATGCGGGCTGAAAACCTCCAGCGCCAGGGGGTGGAAAAGTGGTTCATGGCCGATTACCGCAAAGGGGCGAAACTGTTGCAGAAAGCGGCCAGTCGTGAAGCCGGTCTAAGTGCTTGTCAGGATCTTGCCCGTCTGCAGCTCGATGCCGGCAAGCCCCAGGAGGCACTGGCAGCGGTTGAGCAGGGATTAAAGCGGGAGCCTGAAAACCCCCAATTGCACTGGCTGAAGGTTGAAGTCCTTGAGCGCCTGGGTGACGATCTTCGGCTGCTCAATCAGCTGGTATATCTGAAAAACCGTTATCCCCACAATCGTTATGTCCTGACGATGTTGGCGGAAAAGATGATGGCCCAGTCCTACTGGCAGGAGGCGATGGCCGCCTGGCAGGAGCTGATAAAACTGGCGGCTGTCAAAAAGGATAAGGTGCGGCAGGCTGAAGTCAGCGGCCTGATTCGCAACTGCCGCTATGAACTGGCGGTCCAGCGCGGCCTGGCTGGAGATCAAGAGGCTGCCCGTCAGCTGCTTAAAGAGCTGCTGGATGATGATCCTGCCTATGTTCCTGCCTATATCCTGCAGGCATCCCTGGCCGAGGCTGAGACAACAAATGCCAAGCGGATCAGTGAGGCGATTGCGATCCTGAAGCAGGGCTATCGCCGCCAGCCAAACGCCTGGTACCTCCTTAAAGGGGAGCGGCTGCTGTCAGCAGGCGATGGTGGCCATGATCAGGTGGAAAAATATTATCGTAAAGCGATCTCCCGTGCCGAAGACTACTGGCCGGCGCGGCTGTTGCTGGCCTTTTTCCTCCTCGACCATCAGGCACTGGAGCAGGCCGACAGCCTGCTGGCCGGCCTGCAGCGGCAGTTGGCCGACAGCCCCCTGGTGGAACTTCTTGCCGGTGAACTGAGTTACCGGCAATCACGGCAGCTTAACGAAGCTGCCGATCATTTCAAGAGAGCTCTGGGCTTGGGGGATAAATTGCCCTTGACGTTCTCCTGTTCCAACTGCCAGCGCTATGATAACCATTGGCTTCCCCGCTGCCCCCGGTGCGGCGCCTACAATACCTATGATCTTTCGCCGGAGGTTATTGCGGTGAAGGGGGGGTGTTCATGAAGATTTCACCGGCATGCGTGGTGTTGATCATTGCTGATGGCTGGGGGCTCTCACCGCTGCAGGAGGGCAATGCCATTGCCCTGGCCAAAACCCCGGTTGTCGATCGGCTGCTGCGGGAGTATCCCCAGACAGCGCTGACCGCTTCCGGCCTGGCGGTCGGCCTGCCGGCCGGGCAGATGGGCAATTCGGAGGTTGGTCATCTGAATATTGGTGCTGGCCGGGTTGTTTATCAGGAGCTGACCAGAATTTCCAAAGCAATAGCCGATGGCGACTTCGAGCGCAACCAGGTGCTCCTGCAGGCGATGGGGGCGGTGAAGAAAGCCGGCGGCACCCTGCACCTGATGGGGCTCTTGTCCGATGGCGGAGTTCACAGTCACCTGGATCATCTGCAAGCCCTGGTGTCGATGGCCGCTGCTCAAGGGACCACGATTGCCGTGCATGCGTTCCTGGATGGTCGTGATACGCCGCCGACCAGCGGCAAAGACTATCTTGAGAAGTTGCAGACCTATCTTGCAAAAGGGGGCAATGGTAGCATTGCCACCGTCATGGGCCGGTTTTATGCCATGGACCGGGATCAGCGCTGGGACAGGGTTGCCCAGGCATATGATGCCCTGGTCTGCGGCCAGGGCCGTCGTGCCGATGATGCCCTGTCTGCCATTGAATCGGCTTACGGGTCCGGGGAGGTGGATGAATTTGTTCTGCCCACGGTTATTGTTGATCACCAGGGGCAGCCTACGGTGATCAACGATGGTGACGGTATCATTTTCTTTAATTTCCGGGCTGATCGGGCCCGGGAAATTACCCGGGCTTTGACATCGCCGTCCTTCAGCGAGTTTGCCCGCCGCCGGGTTCCCAAACTGGGCAGCTATGTCTGTTTTACCGAATACGATGCTTCTTTTGATCTGCCGGTGGCCTTTCCGCCGGAGTCATTGACCAATGTTTTGGGAGAAGTAATAGCAGCTGCCGGTCTACGGCAGCTGCATATTGCCGAAACGGAAAAATATGCCCATGTCACCTTCTTTTTCAATGGTGGTCGGGAAGAACCGTTCCCCGGTGAAGATCGCTGTCTCATTCCCTCACCACGCGACGTCAGAACCTATGATGAAAAACCGGCAATGAGTGCCTTTGAGGTGGCGGCCGAAACCCTCAAACGGCTTGAGAGCGGTCGCTATCAGCTGATTGTCCTTAACTTTGCCAATTGCGATATGGTCGGTCATACGGGCGGCATCAAAGCCGCGGTACTGGCCTGTGAAGCGGTTGATACCTGTATCGGTAAGGTGGTCGACAAGGTGCTGGAGATGGATGGGGTGGCACTGCTTACCGCTGATCATGGCAATGCGGAACAGATGGTTGACGGTACCGGCCGGCCACAGACCGCCCATTCTACCAATCCGGTTCCCTGTGTCCTGGTGGGCCGCCAGTCTTCCGACCTCTCTTTACGGACTGACGGCGTGTTGGCAGATATCGCACCAACCATCCTTGATCTCCTGGGCATAGAATGCCCTGACGAAATGACCGGGAGATCTCTGTTGGCCTGCTGACCGTGAAGATATTCTTCCGCTTTGCGGTACTTCCCTGCTTTCCATGAAATCGTCCTTTGGCGCCTTGCTGCTGCCCCGGCGCTGTCTGCTATGCCGTTGTTACACTACTCACCCTTTTTTTGCTGAGCGTCATTCTTCTGCCTATGCTCCCTTTGTTTGCCAGGCGTGCGCCACAGGTTTTGAGCCGTTTGTCAGGCCGGTGTGTTCCTTGTGTGGGCACCCCTTCCCCGGCGGGCATGCTGCTGACCATCACTGTCTGCCGTTGGCCGGTGACCGGGGCTTGAAAGGAGGCCTGATCCGCTCAGGATACCGCTATGCCGGCGGCATGGTCGAGATCATTCACCAGTGGAAGTACGGCAAGCGTTCACTGGTTGTGCCGCTGGTGGAAAAGCTGGTTGATCTGGCGCTTGAACGATGGGCTGTTGATTTTCAGGATGTGGCGGTGGTCGGGGCCATTCCGCTGGCCCCCCCTTCGTTCCGTTCTCGGGGATTCAATCAGGCACTGATCATTGCCTCCCGCTGTGCTTCCCGGCTTGACAAACCCCTGCAAAGGCGCCTATTGGTAAAAGCCAGAGAAACAAAGAAACAGGCCTCCCTGGGCAGGGAACAGCGGCGGCAGAATCTGGCCGGGGTGTTTCACGTTGGCAGCCCTGATGGGGTGGCGGCGAAAACAGTGATGCTCTGCGATGATGTCATGACCTCCGGTGCAACCCTGTCGGCTGCTTCCGAGGCCCTGCTGCTGGCTGGCGCTGCGGCGGTAAAGTGTTTTACTCTCTGCCGGGTAGAGCGTGGCCGCGATCAGTCTAAAATAGCAGACCACGGAGTTCCGCAACCGCGTTAACAGGCCCGCATGAAAGAAACGGTAAAAAAACTTGCTGTGCGCAGTGGTGCGATTTCTCTCCTGCTGCTGTTTCTGGTAGTTATATCCCTGCCCAACTTAGTGGATTTGGAGAACTATCGTTCCCTGGTGGTGGCCGCCATCCAGAGCCGGGTGCCCGGCACGGTGACCGTTCACCGTCTTCGGCTTTCCATCTCCCGAGAAATCGGCGTGAAAATGGTCGGCTTTTCTATCGCCGATGGTGATCACCAGGAGATCAGTGCCGCCGCGGTAAAGATCGGCTTTCGCATCTGGCCGCTGCTCCACCGGCAGCTGCAGATCTCGTCAGTGCGTTTGTACCGGCCCACCATCCGCCTGCGGGCGGACCAGGAGCTGCCGTTCGGCAGCGGGCTGTTCCGTTCTGGAGTTCCCCTACTGCCGTCCGAATCCTCCTGTACCACCATTGCCCCTGTGAACGCCCCGCTGCTGGTTTGGTGCAACAGGGTGGAAAATATCCTGCTGCAGATCAAAGATGGTACTGTGATCTTTGAAGACCAGAAGTTTTGTGCGGTTCCGGTTGTCACCCGGCTGGAAGATCTGCAGCTTTCCCTGTGTTTTCCTGGAGGAAAAGAGCCGGCTCCTTTTACCCTGTCGACCGCGGCCAAAAGCCGGCGCCATGCAGGAACACTCACGCTTGAAGGGACACTGGGCGGCGTCGGATGGCCCCTTGACTGGGGCAGGATGATGCTTGTTTGCCGGGTGCGGGGAGCAGGCCTGGATGCCGATCAGTACTGGCCCTATTATCAACGTTGGGTGCCCATGCGGCATATCGGTGCCCTGGTTTCTGTCGATGGCAGCTATGATGGCGACTTGCTCGGCCATTTCTCCTCCCGGGGGACCGTTTCGTTGGCTGATGTTGACCTTGATTATCAGCAGGTTTTTGCCGAACAGCTGCCCATCAAAAGGCTGGCGGTTTCTTATCAGTTTAGCCTTGGTGAAAACTATAATTCGATTGCTATCCCTGAGGTCAAGGTTGTTTCCCCTGATTTTACCATCTGGGGCAGCTGTTTTCTGGATGATATTCGCTCCGGCAGGAAGGGGCGGATCAGGGCCCGGGCCAACAGCAATGCCATCAATCTTGCCAGGTTGTACCGCTATCTGCCCAGCCGCATCATGTCGGACCGGTTCAGGGATTTCTGGTCTGAAGCGGCTCCCGGTGGGCAGGTTATGTTGCAGAACGGCTATCTTGCCGGCAGCTACGATGAGATTGCCGGCATCGGCCGACAGCCTATCGAAGCGCACCTGGTCGGTGGTTCCCTGCAGTTTGCAGGAGTGTCGTTGCAATTTCCCGGCCTGCCTGAGCGTTGGCAGAATGTTGCCGGGACCCTGGAGCTTGCCGGGGAAGGACTCAGTTTTCGTGATCTTGACGCTGAGCTGCCGCCGGTCCTGCGGCAGCGTCTGAATGGCCGGCTTAAAAACTGTTTCCGGGCGCCAGAGGTGAAGATGACTGGCAAGGTTTCTTTGGCTCTAACCAAACGGCTGCCGTTGGCGAATGATCTCAGGATTGCCGGTGCTGCGCTACTGAGCCGGCGAATGCCGGCTGTCGGTCGCTTTCTGGCCGAGTGCAGCCAGTTCAACGGCCGGTTGACCGGCAGTTTTGAAGTGGAAGGTGGGGGGGCTGGCCACCAACTGGTCTGGGGGCTTACCTGTGCCGGTGAACAGGTGGTGGTCGGCCATCCATTGCTGGGCCGGCCATTGACGATTAATTCGGGCCAGCTGTCTGCTTCTCCGCGGCAACTGAAATGCATGGATGTCCTTTGTGATGTGGGCAGCTCGACGGTCCGCCTGGCTGGCCAGCTTGACGATTATGGTGATCGCCAGCGGCGGCACGGTGCCTTTTCCGTTCACGCCGATGCCCTGCAGCCGGAGGATTTTTCCATCATTCCCCATTGTCAGGTCACCTGGGGCGGCGAAGTGGGGAAACGTGAACCTTCCCGTCTGGCGCTGTGGCTCAGTATGGCCTCCGGTGATCTCTCAACCCTGACGGTCGACGGCATGGTTGATCTGCGACATCTCAAGGTGGCGACGTCCTATCTGCCCCACGAGGTGGAGGACTTTTCGCTGCTGGCTGAAAGCCGCGGTCAAGAGGTGGCCATCCGGCACTGCCGCTGTCGGACCGGGGAGTCTGATGTTAAGGTGGCCGGCACCGTCGCCTACCGGGGCAACCGTTTCAGGGTTTCACTGGCTGGTAATGCTGAAACCCTCTTCCTGGATGACTTCCATCGGGTGCTTCCGGCACAGGACTACCATAAGGCTGGTGAATTACCTGCCACCGGGCCGGCAGGTCCGGTGATCGGCGAAAGGGGATTGACCGATTATCGGCAGCTATGGCAGAGATGGCGGTCTAGATTTGCCGAACTTGCCATCGACGGTGTTGTCACAAGGCTGAAGCTGAAGCAGGCGGAACTGTTTCCCGGTGAACCGGTCCTATCGTCTGCCGATTCCGGGGTGCTCAGTGATCTTGTCCTGCGTTTTCGCCTGGCAGATGATCAGCTTGAGCTTGATCGCCTTTCATTTGTCAAAGGGAGGTCTGATCTGCAGGTGAGCGGTCAGCTGCTGGTGGATCAACAGGGTAACCTGCATGGATCCCTTGACCATCAGTCACGACAGCTGGTATTGGCTGATTTTACCGCCAACCGCCAATCACCCCCGGCCGCTGCGGCAACGGCGGCGGATTCCAGTGGCCAGAAGCAGGATGGCGGCGGGCGCCGGCAGCCGCTGCAGCAATGGCGGCATTTCTGGCGGGGCCATGAAATTTCCTTTACCAGCCGGATAGAGTTGCTCACCGGTCGTGCCATTGAATTGATGGATATGGCCTGTCAGGTTGAGGTGACCGGCGACCGGCTGCTCCTTACCTCGTTCAACAGCGCCGTCTGGCAGGGTAACGTGAAGGCAGCCGGCAGCTGGGATCTTGCCGGTGATCGTGTTTCCCTGACGCTGCACCTGGATCAGGTTGATCTGGCCAAGCTCAATGAATCACTGACCTTATATCCTGAAAAAGACCTGCCCCTTGAGGGCGCAGGTGCTTTGAATATGGAACTGCAATGGCAGGGGATGGGGGACGACCAGTGGCGCCATAGCCTTGATGGAGAGGCGGATTTTTCCTTTGCCGCCGGCCGGTTGAAACGGTTCAAGATGCTGGCCAATATTGCCTCTCTGCTCAATGTCTCGCAGTTGTTAACCCTGAAACTCCCTGACTTGAGTGAAGGTGTTCCCTATGATACCCTGACCGGCAGGATTCTCTTTGCTGATGGTGTGATGCATACGGATGACCTCCTGCTCAAAGGTCCGGCGGCCAACATCTCAGCGGCGGGGACCATTTCCCTGCCGGCAAAGATGGTGGATATGGAGATTGGGGTGCAACCCTTGCAGACGATTGATAAAGCTATTGCCGCCGTTCCCGTGGTGGGGTATATCATTACCGGTGAAGGCAAAACCCTGATCGTCATGCCCTTTGCCGTCAGCGGTCCTTTCGGCCAGACCAGGGTCAGTGCCATTCCGGTGCAGGGACTGGTGGGCAGGACCGGGGGCATTTTAAAACGCCTGATTACCACCCCGGTACGGGTTTTGAGCTGGCCGGGGAAAGTGATCTCCCCGGCGGGCGAGGAACGGCCTGCAGAACAAGGGTCCTCCAAAAAGACAGAGGATAAACAACCATGATCCGATTACTCTTTATTGGTTTATTGTGCTATTTTTTTTATCGGCTGTTAGCGGGGATGCTGTCCGGTCCCCGGAAGGATCGGTCGACACCGAAGGAAACGGCAACGGAAGGGAAAATGGTCAAGTGTGATGCTTGCGGACTCTATGTTCCTGAACAGGATGCCGTTGTGCGTCACGCGCTGGGAAAGACGACCAGTTTTTGCAGCGAGGCGTGTGCCCGGAAAAAAAAGCAGAGCTGATGAGGAAGGACAGCGCAGAATCGTCCGTTTTCTCCATCAGCTCTGAGCCGAGTCGCTGCTTCCGGCTTGCCTATGCCGGTGAAGGTTCGGTAAGTGTCAGATGCCGGCAGAGGTTGTCGTAAATGCCCTGAACGGCGGCCACCACCTCAGGATTGACATCATAGGGTGCCTGGTCCCGGCGGTCAGCTTCAACGATTGCCGGATTATAGTCCATGCCGCCCAGAATAATCATGTCATCGAGGTTGTCCGCGATAAACTGCCGGTCTTCAGGGGTGTGGATTTTGTTGCCGACCACATAGACCTGCTGAATACCCAGATCGGCAGCCAGTTTTTTCACCTGACGGGCGGTCTGGAGGCTGCGGGTTCCCGGTTCGACAACGACAATGAAGGCGTCAATACCCCGGGTTGAGCCGCGGCCCAGATGCTCCAGGCCGGCTTCCATATCGAGAATGATGCTCTCGTCCCGCTGCAGAAAGATATGGCGGAGGAGATATTTTAACAGAACTCCTTCAGGGCAATAGCAGCCGCCGCCGCCTTCGGGAATGGTGCCCAGGATCAGCAGCTTGATGTTTTCTTTCACCAGACTGAATTTTTCCGGGATATCATCTACCTTGGGGTTCAGCTTGAAGATGCCGCCGAAAGTTCCTTTTTTTGCCCCGGTGCGGGACTCGATCTCTTCGGTCATCTGGGCCAGCGGTGTTACGCTGCTTGCTTCCTGCATAGTAAAACCGATGGCCGAAGCCAGGTTGGCATCGGGATCGGCATCAATGGCCAGAACTTTTCTTCCTTGGGCGGCCATTAGCCGGGCCAGGGTCCCGGCGAGGGTGGTTTTACCAACTCCTCCTTTGCCGGATATGGCGATTTTCATGGAAACTCCTTGTGGAAAACGGTGAAGGTTATGCGCGATGACAAACAATTTACGTGCAACTACCTTAAACATGATTAGTAAAAAAATCAAGTGGTGCTAACGATATTGTTGTTGGGCGACCATGGGAAACACTAAGATGCCAGACGGCAGTTATCGGCAATGGACGGCCGGCCATCGCCGGCGGCTGAAAAAGCGTTTTGTCCAGCATGGCCTCCATGGCTTTGCCGATTATGAGGTGATTGAGCTGCTCTTGACCTACGCCTTGCCCCGTCGGGATGTCAAACCGCTGGCAAAAGAGCTGCTGCAGCGTTTCGGTTCCCTGAAGGGGGTTCTTGATGCCCCGGCGGAGAAGCTGATGGCAGTGGTTGGTATCAGCGATCATACCGCCGTGTTAATCACCTTGAGCCGGGCGCTGCTCTCCCGCTATCTTCTGCAGGAGGTGAAAAAGGGCGAGGCCATAACATCGCCGCTCCAGGCCGGGGAATTGTGCCGCAGTTATCTGGAAGGCCAGCCGGACGAGTATTTTTTTGCGGTTTTTCTTGATAATCAGCACCATGTGCTGGAGGCGGAGATTATCCACCATGGTACGGTTTCCATGAGCGCAGTGTATCCCCGCTCGGTGATGGAAAGGGCACTCTATCACAAAGCAGCGGCAGTTATCGTCGCCCATAACCATCCGGGGGGCAGCACTACTCCTTCTGCCGATGATCTGGCGGTGACCCGTGAGTTGCAGCAGGCGGCCAGGGTCCTCGGTCTGCGACTGCTTGATCATCTGATTGTCGCCGGATCAACGGTGATCAGTCTGCAGGAGCTGGGACATGTGTGAGCTGAAGCGGTTGTCTCTGGCGATAGTTTTGAGCTATGAGTGCTCACCATGGCATGTTCCCTGCTCAACCTTGGGTATGGTGATGGCAATCATGCAAGGTGGGTGCTTTCCGGCATCTGTCGGCTATCAACGTAAAGAATTGCATACTCGATGAATCTTATTCGACGTTATATCTGCCTGGAGATCCTGGTGCCTTTCTTTCTGGCCCTGGCAGTGCTGGTTTTTGTGCTGCTGCTGGGGAATCTCTACAAGATGGCTGAAATGGTTGTCGCTGAAGGGGTCCGACTGGTGGATGTTGCCGGTCTGATCCTGGCTATGATTCCCTACCTGCTAACCATGGCAATCCCCATGTCTTTTTTTTTCGCCCTCATGGTGGGGTTGGGCCGGATGGGGTCCGACGGCGAGATGACTGCCCTGAAAGCATTGGGCATCAGTCCCTTTCATCTCTTGCCGCCGGTTCTCACCCTGGCCGTCCTGTCCACCTGCTGCGTCCTGGTCCTGGAGGTCTGGCTGGCACCCCTGGGGATGAAGCAGATGCAGACCATTGCCCTTGATATCCTGAAAAACAAAACCGTCCTGGCGCTGCGCCCCCGGGCCTTAAGTATGGAACTGCAGGGACTGGCCATCTATGTCAATGATGTTGACCGGGAAAGCGGCACGATGAGCAGGGTTGTCATTTTTGATCAGCGCAATACCGGCCAGGAGTATACGGTGACGGCCCGGGATGGAATGGTGATTCCTGATCAAGAGACCGGCAATCTTGTCTTTCTCCTTCGCCAGGGAACCATCCATGGTCTGGGTAAAGATGGCAGCAGTTACCAGTTGACTGATTTCAAGGAATATACGCTTAATCTGGAGATGGATGCCTTGCTGGGAAAAGGCGGCGTAGCCAGGCGGCAGCGGAACAACTCCCTGACTGTTCCTGAACTCCGTCGGCGGATTGCGCGATTGGAAAAGGGGGGCAAGGATGCCGGTGGCGTCCGAAACCATCTCCATAAGCGTTTTGCCCAGCCGTTTTCCTGCATCGTGTTTGCCTTGCTGGGTATCCCTTTGGCCCTGGAGCCGGTACGCACTTCCGGCCGTTTCCGCGGTTTCGTTTTCGCTCTCATTCTCCTGCTGGCCTACTATGTTCTTTTCTCGTTCGGCCAGGCGATTGGTGAACGGGGCGGCCCGTTGCAGCTGCCGGCCCTGTGGTTTGCCAATGTCGTGTTTGCCGTGCTTGGTGGATTTCTCTTCTGGAAGAAACAGCAGGAGCGTGAGCTGCCTCTGGTGCAGGCAGCCAACAACCTCTATCGCCGGCTGGTGCTCATCTGGAAGGCTGAATAACGCCCCTGTGACCCCTTTCTCACCGGCCACTCATCCGGCTATCCGGCTGTCCATGAGCTGGGGAAAAAGTTCTGCCAGGGCAATGGCGGCTTTTTGCCGTCTGCTTTCCCGGTAGTGTTGCGACAGCGGTGTGGCTTCCGGATTGATTTCAATCGTTCGGGCACCGCGCTCCATGGCAATCAGCGGCAGTCGGGCGGCTGGATAGACGACCGCTGACGTGCCGATGCTAAGGAACAGATCACAATCCCCAAGGGCCGCTACAGCTTCATTGATGGTTTCCTCCCGCAAGGGGTCGCCGAACCAGACGATATCCGGGCGCCAGTAGGTGCCTGCGGAGGTATGGCGGTTGCCCAGGGGGAGCTCGAAATTCTCCACCACCTCATCGGTGGCTTCACAGCGCAACCGCCAGATGCTGCCATGGAGTTCAATAACCCTTGTTGAGCCGGCCCGTTGGTGAAGCCCGTCGATATTCTGGGTGATGACGGTTACACGGGGGTAAAAAGTTTCCGCGGCGGCGATGATCCGGTGTCCCCGGTTCGGCTGGCAGCCGGCAATCTTCTCCCGCCGCTGGTCGTGAAAATCCCAGACCTTTTCCGGATTCTGTTCAAAAGCCTCCTGACAGGCGTATTCCTGATAGCGATACTGGGCCCAGACGCCCCCTGCGCCCCGGTAGGTGGGGATGCCGCTTTCCACCGACATCCCGGCACCGGTGAAAAAAACCAGGTGTTGATAGGGTTCCATGTTTTTATTGTCCCCCAGTGACCAGTTATGCGATTTTCACTTCTTCTTTTGGCAGCAGCGGCTGCCGGCTGATCTTGAGACCTTCCTTGGCTGCCTGGTCAAAGGCGGCGGCGCTGCCCAAGACGGTCACCGCTTTGCGGGGCTCATCAAGCAGCTGCCGGGCTTTTGCTGCCAGCGACGCCGGCGTTCCCGCCAGCACCGACTCCCTGACCTGCTGCCGGAATGCCGTCGTCCGACCGCTGAACAACGCTATTGTTTCGCCGAAACCTTTGGCATGGGGACTTTTGGGTGCATCAATCCGGCCGATTGTGCCGATGATGCTCTGGTTAACCTCGACTACCGGAGTGCCCGCCGCCAGGGTTGCCAGACTGTCGCTAAAGGTGCTGAGGGTTCGGCTGAGATTGGGGTCACGATAAGAGGCGCAGGAAAACAGTGGATGGGAGCCAGAGGCCATAGCCATGCCTCCGTAAGCCCCCCCTTCGACGCGGATTTTATCCCACAGCAGGCCGGTGGACAGGTTGCGCGAAAGCAGATGAAACTGTCCCAGGTCTTCTGCTGAACGCCCGCTTACCTTCCAGGATTGGGCCACATAGTTGACCGAGGAGCTGATTTCAATGCCTTGAATGGCGGCCTGGTTTCCAGACGAAAGGGTGTGCGCCGCCGGGTTGGTGTCGGTTCCTGGCAGGGCCTGGAGCAGAGCTTCCAGTTGAGTGGTGCAGAAATCAGGATGTTCATAGGTGGTTGAAAGGATACACCCGCGGCGGTTGATCACCTGCTGGTGCAGCTTGTTCATCACGCTGCCGATTGCCTCCAGCTCCGCAGACTGCAGGAGCTGGTCGAGAAAGCGCAGTTGGGCAATGCCGTTGAGCTGCTCTTCGATGGCTAACGAGGTGCTCAGCCGGGCGGCGGCATGGGAGATGGCATACTGGTGACCGCTGCGGGGGATGGCCGCCTGCAGATCGTTGCGCATCTCCAACAGGATGTCCTTGATCAGTTTCGGGTTGTCCAGCTGTGGTTCAAGGAACAGATCCTGGAAAATAGCCAGCAGTTCCCCAAATCGTTCAGGTAGGGACTTGCCATGGAAGAATGCCTTGAAAATCAGCTCATCGGGATTTTCCCTGTCGGTGAGGCAGATATCGGAACAGCTGATGCCACCGGTGTTCAGGGAAATTCTGGTGGACATCTCCTCATAACTGTAGCCGGCCGCACCGCAGCGGCTGATCAGTTCGGTATAGAGAGGCAGGTACGGCAGCAGTGCTGCGGGCAGGCCAGCCAGATCGAATCCCATGTCAAGGTAGATGATGCCGGCGGTGAACAGCGGGTGGCGATACCAGCGGGCTCCGGCCAGCGGGACGGTTTCGGTGGGAACCAACTGGTTTTTTGTTGGCAAATCGACTTTGTCAAGTTTTGGCAGGGTTGCCAGCTCATCGGCGGTCGGCGGGGTCATCTGCCGAGCCAGGAGCTTGCCGGTCAGTTCATGATAGTGCTGTTTTTCATCCTCACCGAAGTCCTTGCTCAGCTCAGCCGCCTGCCTGGCGGTCTGGCCTCCCAACTGCTCACCCATGGCGGCTGAAGCGGTAACCACTGAAATCAAGTGATGGGGATTTTCCAGGAACATGGTCCGCAACTGGTTGGTAAAAAAATCGGTGCCCTTGGCCTTTTCCGCTTTGATCCGCTGCAGTGGTTCGGCAAAGCGCAGATGAGCCAGCGGGTCACCGCCATAGATCCATGAACGGTAGCAGCGGTCGGCCAGCATCAGGTTGTAGGGGTAATGGCCGCTGTCGGTAATTTCCCGCAGGCGGAATTCAATCCGCCGGATAGCGCCTTCCAGAAGGTCGGCGTTCATGCCTGAAGCAATCTCCCGTTCCAGGGTGGTGGTTACCAGCCTGCGGATGGCGGTTACTTGTTCGGGTTTGGTTTTTCTCAATCCGACGGCAAAAAACGTCTGGGCCAATTCCCCTTCAAAGCCGGTCATGTCGTCAAGATCCTCTCCGAGACCAGAGTCGATGAGAGCTCGACGCAGTGGTGAACTCTGGGTGCCCACCAGGTAACGGGAGAGAATGTGGCCAAGCAGGCCGGCGAAAGGATTGGTGGCCGGTTCCAGCAGCCAGGCAAGAATGACGCTTGCCGTGCCATCATCCTCTTTGCTTGCTGGGGCTTCAATGGTGATTTCCCTTGGCTGCTGCCAGCGGGGCTGGGGCTTGATGTCGGCGTCCACTTCCCGGCGTCTGAAATCGACCAGGTACTGCTGCTGTAGAAAAGCCAGGGTTTTTTCCGTCGGCAGATTGCCGTAGAGAAAGATGAAGGCGTTTGAAGGATGATAGTACTGCTGGTGGAAAGCGACAAACTGCTCATAGGTCAGGTCGGTAATATGTTCCGGTTCGCCGCCGCTTTCATAGTAGTAGGTGGTATCGGGAAACAGTTCGCCCATGGTTTTCCGGGTGACGTGGCTGTGAAAGTCGGAAAAGACCCCCTTCATCTCATTGTAGACAATGCCCTTGATGCTCACCGGGTCGGCGGCATCGGGCAGATCAAAATGCCAGCCTTCCTGGTAGAAGGTCTCCCTGGTCAGCAGGGGATGAAAGACAGCGTCGCAGTAGACGTCCACCAAGTTGTAGAAGTCGGCTTCAACCTGGCTGGAAACCGGGTAGAGGGTCTTGTCAGGGTAGGTCATGGCGTTGAGAAAGGTCTGCAGCGAGCCCTTGAGCAGTTCCTTAAACGGGTCTTTCAGCGGAAACTTGCGGGAGCCGGAGAGTACCGAATGCTCAAGAATATGGGGAACGCCGGTATTATCATAGACCGGGGTGCGAAAGCCGATGCAGAACAGGTTGTTGGGGTCGTCGTTGATCAGGTGCACCAAACGGGCTCCGGTTTCCTGGTGGGTCAGCACCGCTGCCTGACAGCGCAGTTCTTCAATGGACTCGAGCCGTTCGACGGTGAAACCGTGCAGTGACTGGCCGGGGGTTACTAGCGAAGTGGTCATACAATCAATTCCTTTCAGCTTTCATGGTCGGATGAAAAGTCAAAGTTAGACATAACGTAGCACGGTCCAGATATGGCTGAGGCTGCCGCCCATGACAAACAGGTGCCAGATCTCGTGAAAACCAAATTTTTCCGGCAGCGGGTTTGGCCATTTCAGGGCATAGAAGAGCGCGCCGACGGTATAAAAAAGCCCGCCAATGAACAGCCAGGTAAGCGTGCCCGGCAGGGCTGCCTTTGACAGGGGATAGATCATGACCAGCGACAGCCAGCCCATGATAATATAGAAGGCTACCCGCAGGAGCCGAGGCGCGGATTTCCAGACAAACCTGGTGATAATTCCTGCTGCGGCCAGACCCCAGATGATGCCAAACATGCTCCATCCCCAGGGGCCACGCATGGTTACCAGGCAGAAAGGCGTGTAGGTGCCGGCAATCAGAATGAAAATCATCGTATGGTCAATCTGCCGAAGAAGATTGATTCCTTTTTCTTTCAATGGTAAGAGGTGGTAGAGGGTGCTGGCGGCATACAGCAGAATGAGACTGCTGCCAAAAATTGAATCGGAGACTACATGCCAGACGGTTTTGTGCCTGACGTCAATGGTTACCATAAGTGCCAATGCTCCGATTGATATGAGCAGGCCCACCGCGTGGGTCAAACCGCTGGCCGGTTCACGAAGCTTGCAGCGCATGACTTTTCTCCCTGCTTCAACCCCGGGCCGGGATCGATGCGATAGTTCTGTATACTTTACCAATGTATAACGTTGTCGCCAACAGTGCAAGGGCAAAGCGCCGGCTGATGGTTGCCGGTCAGCGGGTTTATTGGCAAAAAAGAGGACGCGAAGATGAACATTACCCAGTTCTATGACCAACAAAAACAATGTCGTTTGGGGCTGGTTGAACAGAACCTGCTGCACCCCCTTGATTTTAGCGGCGACATGGTGGATTTTATCCACAGCGGTCAGCCGCCGGTGATCGGGGGTGTCGCTGTCAGCCTTGATGCCGCTACCCTGGCACCGGTGGTCAGCCGGCCGACAAAAATTATCGCCATCGGTCTGAACTACCGGGATCATGCCAGCGAAGGGAAGGCAGAACTGCCGGAAACTCCCCTGGTTTTCACCAAGTTTCCCAACAGTCTCAATGCCCATGGCGGCCTGATCCGCTGGGATGCCGGTATTACCGCGAAGGTTGATTTTGAGGCCGAACTGGCGGTAATCATCGGCAGGCAGGTCTCCTGCTGCCTTGAATCTGAGGCGTATCAGGCGGTTTTTGGCTATACCTGCGCCAACGATATCAGTGCCAGGGATTTGCAGTTCGGTGACGGTCAATGGGTGCGGGGCAAGTCACTGGATACCTTCTGCCCCCTGGGACCCTGGATTGTCACCAGCGATGAGATTCCCGATCCTCACCATCTGGAGATCAGCTGCCGGGTGAACGGTGAACTGATGCAGCGCAGCAATACCGACCGGATGATTTTTTCTGTTCCCTTTCTGATCAGTTTTCTCTCCCGCCATTTCACCCTTTTCCCCGGCGATGTCATTCTCACCGGCACACCATCCGGGGTTGGCGTCTTTCGCGAGCCGGCCATCTATCTCCATGACGGTGATGAGGTGGTGGTAGAGATCGAACGTATCGGCCGGCTGGCGAACCGCTGCCAGGTGTCGTAGGTCCGGCTGTGAGTGGGACATGCGGGGAAAAGCCTGCGGCAACGCAGAATCTGATGCGTTTTGTGCCGCCTGTGCGCCGGCTGGTCCAGGGTGCTTTCGCTCTTTTTTGCCTGGTTGTCGGATATCGATTCTATCATTTTTTTCTCTGGGCAACCGGGGATGGGGCTTTTGTTTCCCGGCCGGCGTCGGTGGAAGCATTTCTCCCGGTGGGTGCTCTGGTCAGTTTTAAAAAGCTGCTGCTCACCGGCCACTATGACCGGCTCCATCCAGCCGGCCTGACGATCTTTATGGCCGCCCTTGCCATTGCCTTGCTGTTCCGCAAGGGATTTTGCGGCTGGATCTGCCCCATCGGTTTTTTGTTTGATCTCCAGGAAGCCGTGGTTGCCCGTTTTCGCCGACCGCTGCGATTGCCAGGTTGGCTTGACTATCCTCTGCGCTCGTTGAAATATCTGCTGCTGGGTGCTTTTCTCTATCTGATTGGCTGGCAGATGGATCTTCAAGCCATCGACGGTTTTATGCGTTCGCCCTATAATGTTATGGTTGATGCCAGGATGCTGGGTTTTTTCCTCCATCCCTCCGCCATGGCGATTGGCTTCTTTATCTTTTTGTTTGCTGCCGCCATGGTGCTGCGCAATTTCTGGTGCCGCTTTCTGTGTCCCTACGGCGGTTTGCTCGGTCTTATGGCGTCGTTCAGCCCGTTGCAGGTTAAACGGGATGGGAGCAGCTGCATCGACTGCAGGCGCTGTGAAAAGGTCTGCCCGGGGGCGATCCGGATAACAGCGAAAGAGGTGGTGCGCAGCCCTGAATGCGTCGGCTGTCTGGAGTGCGTTGTGGTCTGCCCGGTTCAGGACTGTCTGACTTTGTCTCTGGCCGGCCGTAAAAAAATGCCTTTGTTCCTGTTGCCGGTAGGGGTTGTTGCCTTGCTCCTGACCTTTTATCTGGTGGCTAAACTTTCCGGCCACTGGGAATCAGCAATTCCGGTCGAGCTGTTCAAAAAAATGTATGGACTCAGCCTGCGGACGGGGCATTAGAACGGTTATCCTCCTTGACACGTGGTATCTGAAAAGGTATGCATGAAAAACCACCTTACTGTCATGGGAGGAACATGCTATGGACTGGAAAGCACTGCACGACCAGCTTGATCGGCTGATCCGGCCCGCCAGCCGGCCGCTGGGGATTACCATCCTTGCCCCGGGGGAACCACCGCCCAAAGAGGCGCTGCGGCCGCAGAAGTTCGGCATCCGGATCTCACTGTGCCAGTGGACCACCGTTGCCCGCCGCTGGGGGCGTCCTGTCGCCGCCCTGGCGGCCGAGATCAACTGTACACCCTGCCTCGCCGCCCTTGGCCTCAAACAACTAAAAAAGCTTGATGATCTGGTGGACTATTTCATGGATATGGGCTACTTCGCCGATCGCCAGCTGGCTATGGCAGCGGCGGCGGAGATGGAGCTGATCCCTGCCGGCGACGTTGGCGGCCTGCTGATGTTTCCCCTGGATCAGGCGGTGGCCGACCCCGATGTGGTGGCCATCTATGCCTCGCCGGCCCAGGTGGCCCGGCTGGTGGCCGGCTATGTCTACCATGCCGGGACATTGGTGCGCTCAGCCTCCACCGGCTTCGGCCTGTCCTGCCTGTCGCTCATCAAACCCCACTGGACCGGCAAGGCAACCATTGTCCATCCGGGGCGGGGGGAGCGGGTTCTCGCCGGTACCGACGAAGGGGAGCTGGTTTTTTGCTGTCCGGCGAAGGAACTGGAGCAGTTGGTTGACGGTCTCCAGCAGACCCACAAGCATGGCAGCCGCTACCCGATCCAGAGCTATATGCTCTATGAACCGCCGCTGCTGCCGTCGATGAAAACCCTGGACGACAAATTGGGGATCAGTGAATGAACCCGTAAGCAGCCTTTTTTACTCATGGCTGGCCTTGAGATATTTTTTTGGATGATAACCATTTGAGAGGAGATTACCATGGCTTATGAAACCCTATTGACCGAAATCGGCGATGATTTTGTCGCCATTATCACCCTTAACCGGGCGGAGCAGCTCAATACCTTTACCCCAACCCTGGCCAGCGAACTGAACGACGCATTGCTCACCCTTGATGGCAACGACCGTGTCCGGGTGATCATCATCAAGGGGGCTGGCAAGGCATTTTGTGCCGGCATTGATGTCAACAACCTCTTCGGCCAAAGTGCTATGCAGTATCGCGAGTGGATCGAAGCCATGGAGCGGCCCCTGGCGGCAATCAGCTGTCTGAAAAAGCCGGTGATTGCCCAGGTTCACGGTGTGGCGGCGGCTAACGGCGCTGGTCTGGTGGCCGCCTGCGACCTGGCGGTGGCCGCCGATAATGCCCGCCTGGGGCTCACCGCCATCAATGTCGGCCTCAACTGCGTCGGCCCGGTAATCCCCGTGCGAACCTCCATCGGCCGCAAGCGTTCGTTGGAGATGCTCTTCTACGGTGACCTTATCGGCGCTTCCCAGGCCTGTGAGTGGGGGTTGCTCAACAAGGTGGTGCCGGCGGCTGAGCTGGAATCCGCCACCCGCCAGTGGGCCGCCAGCCTTGCTGCCCGGAGCCCGGTAGCCACCCAGATCAGCAAGACTGCCTACTATGCTTCGGAGGATATGAGTTACCACCAGGCTTTTGCCTATATGAATGAAGCCTTTGCCCGCCTGTGCACCACTGATGATGCCAAGGAAGGGGTCACCGCCTTTTTCGACAAGCGGCAGCCGGACTGGCAAGGCAAATAAATTGGAGACCTGGCAAAGAGGGCTTTTCATTTGGAAAAGCCCTTTTCGCTACCGCTGTTCTAAAAAGTGATTTTCTGTTTATTTGGGAGGGGATGTCTAGCAAAGGTTTTTACGATGAATCTTAAGTTTGCTGGCTAACTGGAAGGTTGAGATTGGCAGCTGCAAAATTAGGTGGTGTTCGGGGCGGGAGTTTCCACTTCCGCCCTTTGCACTTTTACCCCATACAGGTTTTCAATCCATCTGATAGCTTCAGTGTTATTGACCTTACCAAGATATCGCTCGGTGGTTGATAAGTCGGAGTGTCGTAAAATCACCTTGCTGACAATTTCGATGGGAGTTCCTGATCGTGGAGCATATGTTGTCGCATGTCTTCTCAAATCATGAGGCCGCAATGTTATGCCGACCATTTTACCCGCTTTTTTTACCATTGCCCAAGCAGCGACATAGGATATTACTGCCGCTCCCGTTCTTGAACCCTCCACAATTTTCCTCATGGGTCTGGGGCTTGCCGGATTGATCGGTATTAGGGCCAGGAAGAAAAATTGATTGTTTTTATGGTTAGCTTGCACACGAAGGGCAGGGTCTTCAGGCTCTGCCCTCTTTTGATCCCGTTCAAATAGCCACCTGTAAAACCAAACATTACCACTGCTAATCACAAGCGAATTCGATATTCCCAAGGTTAAGATGTTCTGAGGCGATCTTTATTGTGTGTCGCTATGGCAGTTAGGAAGAGCTTGCTGTAGGATTGACCCTTGGTATTGTCTTGCCTTACTTGGTTTGCACAAGCTAAGGGCAATATCTAAATGGTTTTGAGCGGATTCGTAAGCATACTGATCTTTTGTTCCATTATTTCCTGCCTTGCTCCACGTTGCATTTTCACACTTCAGTTCTCTATTGCCCTGCCGATTGTAGGTATATGCCCCGCAAGAGCCATTTTCCCTGCCGAGAACGGTCGCTAGCATGTACTGAAGAATCGTGGATTGCAATGATGAAGCCCCCCCCCACAAGCCTCAAAAACCGGTTCGTCGGTTGTTTTTCAGTTATTCCTTAGCCTGCTGTTTTTTCTCTGTCTGTCCGGGTGGTGGGATGCAGCTGCCGGGGAGCGGCAAATGGTGATCATAGGAGTGCTGGCCAGCAGGGGCGATATCCAGTGCCTGAATAGATGGCAGGCAACTGCCGGCTATTTGACCCATAACAATGGCGAACAGCTCGATTTTGTTGTCTTTCCCGTCGGCTTTGCGGATATGGAAGAAGTGGTTGCCCAGGGCCTGGTTGATTTTCTCCTGACCAATCCCTGCAGCTATACAACCTTGGAACAGCAGCAGGGGATCAGCTGCATTGCCACCCTGGTCAATCGCAACAGCTATGGCGATTTTCCCACCTTTGCCGGGGTGGTGTTCACCCGTAAGGAGCGGGATGACATCTCCCGGTTGGCCGACCTGCGGCAAAAAAAGGTGATGGCGGTGGCCCCCGATTCATTCGGGGGCTGGATTGTCGCCTGGCGGGAGATGCAGGCCGTCGGGGTTGATCCCTACCGGGATCTGGCCCAGTTGAGTTTTGGTGGCACCCATGATGCCGTGGTCTATGCGGTGGAACAAGGGCGGGTGGATGCGGGGGTGGTGCGAGCGGACACCCTGGAGCGGATGAGCGTCGAAGGCAGAATTTCCTTTGGCGACTACAAGGTTCTCCACGAAGATCCACCGGTGAAGGCTGATATTCCTTTCATTCACACCACCAGGTCGTATCCGGAATGGCCGCTGGCCAAACTGAAGCATACGCCGGAAAAGCTGGCCAAGCTGGTAACGGTACTGCTGCTGCAGATGAAGGATACAGACCCGGCGGCAGTTGCCGGGAGCTACGCCGGCTGGACCGTTCCCCTGCCGTATGAGGACGTGGATGACTGCCTCCATGAACTTGGTCTTTGTGTTGCCCCTCACCAGATGACCATCAGGGAAATTTTTGTTAAATACTGGTATGTAGCTGCCGGCGTCCTGTCCGTCGTCATCTTTTTAAGTGTCCTCATCCTGGTTATCATCCGCTACAACCGCAAGGTTGCTAGGAAGAAGAGCAGGCTGGAAGAGGCTTTGAACAGGTTGGAGCAGGCTGATGCCGACCGCCATGAGCGGATCAATTTTCTTCAGGAACTGCTCAATGCCGTTCCCAACCCGATTTTTTATAAAGATCGGGAGGGTCGTTACCTCGGCTGCAACCGGGCGTTTGCCGAATTTGCCGGCCTGCCGGCCGGGAGAATCATCGGCAGGACCGCCGCTGAGGTGGTGGATCGACACCTGGCCCAAAAAGCCCAAGAGACCGACCAGGCTCTTCTTCATGACGATGCGGTTAAGCAGGTGTATGAGACGGAAGCGACCAGTGCCGATGGACGGCACCATTTTTTTGTCATTAATAAAACCTCTTTTGTCCGTCAGGATGGTTCTCTGGGGGGGCTGATCGGCAGCATGTATGATCTCACCGCCCAGAAAGAGACCAAGAATCGCCTGGATCAGCTGGCCTCCGTGGTGGAGCAGGCCAGTGAGGTGGTCGTGATTACCGATCTTGATGGGCAGATCGAATATGTCAACCCGGCCTTCACCACTGTTACCGGCTATAGCCGCGAAGAGGCCCTGGGGCAGAACCCCCCGATTCTCAAAAGTGACCGCCAGGATGAGGCCTTTTACCGGCGTTTATGGGAAACATTGAACAGTGGCGGTGTCTGGTACGGGACTTTTCACAACCTGCGCAAGAACGGTGAACTGTTCCAAGAGCGGGCGGCCATTTTCCCCATCAAGGACAAGGAACAGCGGATCAGCAAATATGCCGCCGTCAAACGTGACATTACCAAAGAGTCCCTGCTGGAGGATCAGTTGCGGCTTTCCCAGCGGCTGGAAGCGGTTGGCCAGTTGGCGGCTGGCGTCGCCCATGAACTGAATACCCCCATCGGCTTTGTGGCCAGCAACAGTGAGAGTATCAAACAGTATGTGGGTAAATTCACTTCGCTGATTGCAGCCTATCGGGCATTTGTCACCCATGTTGGCGCCGGAGACGGCAGCCTTTATGCCGACCAGCTGAACAGCCTGCGGAAGCTGGAGGAAGAGAATCACCTGGAGTTTATTCTCGGGGATCTTGAGGAGCTCTTTGCCGAATCGGCGGAAGGCTTTGCACGGGTAACCGAGATTATCACCAAGCTGCGTGAGTTTTCCCGGATCGATCATTGTGATAAGCAGGGGGATTATCAGCTCAATGAGGCGGTGAAGACCACCCTGGTGGTGGCGAAAAACGAATACAAATACGTGGCCGAAGTGGAGCTTGACCTTGCCCCGGTTCTGCCCATGGTGGAGTGCAACAGCGGCGAGATCAACCAGGTGCTGCTCAATATTATCGTCAATGCGGCCCAGGCGCTGAAAGAGCAGGAACGGGACGGCATGGGAACCATCACCATCGCCACCGGTTGTGATGACCGGTGGCTCACCTGCCGGATCAGCGACAACGGCCCAGGCATCATGCCGGAACATCTGAAAAAGATCTTCAATCCCTTTTTCACCACCAAACCGGTGGGTTCGGGCACCGGCATCGGCCTCTATATCTCCTATGATATCATTGTCAATAAACATCATGGTGAGCTGTTGGTGGACAGTATGCCTGGCAGGGGAACCACGTTTACCATCAGGCTGCCCCGCCAGCTGAAGGAAACCCCGCCGTCCGACGCAACCCCTGCCATCCACGTAGACGATGGCCAAAGTTGTGACCATTCATTGCCAGTAACAGTTGTTGGCAGTCTGGAGAGCTATTGATGAAAAAAAGAATCATGGTCGTTGATGATGAAGTTTCCGTAACCACGCTGGTTGCCAGATTTTTGGACCATGCCGGCTATGATGCCGTGGCGGTAAATCAGCCCCGGGAGGTGCCCAGTTTGCTGCAGCATCAGGCTTTTGATGCCTTGATCGTCGATCTTCACATGCCGGAAATCTCTGGCTTCGAGTTGATCGAATCGGTTGCCAGAAATTGGCCGGGGCTGCCGGTGATTGCCATCTCCGGCACCAACCGCTTGACCGAAGTGGTCAAGAGCATGCGTCTTGGTGCCTGGGATTTTGTTGAAAAACCGTTTCATGATCTTTCCATGCTGCCGGTTATAATCCAGAAAGTCATCGAACGGGGTGTAGTCATCCGTGCTGAGATCCAACGACAGGAGATTCTGCACCATCAGAACGTTGTCCTGGAGCAGAAGGTGGAAGAGCAAACGACCATGCTGGCAGAAAAAAACAGGGTGATGGAGGGAACCACCCAGCAACACTCTGCGGCCCTTGAGCAGCTGAAAGCGGCCCAGGCCCAGATGGTGCATCAGGAAAAAATGGCGTCCATCGGCCAGCTGGCGGCGGGGGTGGCCCATGAACTGAATACTCCGGTGGGCTTCGTCTCCAGCAACTTTGAAACGATCAAGGACTATGTGATGAAATTCAGAACCTTGATTGAGCTGTATGGCAATTTCCTGAACCGGATAGAGTTGGCTGATATGCCGCAGCTAGCTGGAGAGATGTGGCATATTCTCCAGGTTCAGGCGGAGAGCCAGCTGGATTTCATCCTCGAAGATCTTGCTGATCTTTTCGATGAATCGGCGGACGGGTTTGCCCGCATCGCTAGCATTGTGAGCAAGCTGCGTGAATTTTCCCGCAGTGACCAGTCTGATGCAATGGTAATATTCAGCCTTAACAATGCAGTGGAAACCACCTTGGTGGTGGCCAAGAATGAGTATAAATATGATGCAGAGGTCCATCTTGATCTGGCCCCTGGGCTGCCTGAGGTCAAGGGTTATCCCCGTGAGATCAACCAGGTGCTGCTCAACATCATTGTCAATGCCGCCCAGGCAATCAAGGAGCAGCAGCGCCAGGAGATGGGTACTATCCGGATCAGTACTTTTCAGCACCAGGAACATCTCTATTGCCAGGTCAGCGATGACGGTCCGGGGATCAAAAAAGAGCACCTGAAACATGTCTTTGACCCCTTTTTCACCACCAAGGCGGTGGGCTGTGGCACTGGACTCGGGCTCAATATCTCCTATGATATTATCGTCAATAAACACCGGGGTGAACTGAACGTTGAAAGCCTGGAGGGCCAGGGAACGACATTTACTATTGCTCTGCCTTTGCATTAGTTCGGGAGTGTCTATGGAGAAAAAAGCGATTCTTTTCGTTGATGACGAGATGAGTATTCTGCGCTCCCTGAAGCGCAGCTTTCTTGACAGCGGCTATCAGCTATATTTTGCCGATAGTGGTGAAAAGGCCCTGGCAGCCTTGAGCGCCAGCCACATCGATATGGTGGTCAGCGATATGCGGATGCCGGGCATGGATGGCTACGAGTTGCTCAAGGAGGTGAAAAAATATCATCCTGAGGTTGTCAGGCTTATTCTTAGTGGCTATACCGAGGAGAAGACCGTGTATAAGGCCCTTATCGACGGTTCCGCCAAAATGTATATTGCCAAACCCTGGGATAATGCCAAGCTGAAAAGCCTGATTGCCCAGCTGCTGACCATTGAAGAAACCCTGTGCCAGGAAAAGCTGCTGGAGGTGATCAACACCATTGATGAACTGCCGACCCTGCCCTCGGTCTACCAGGAGATCATGAGCCTCATCGAGGAGAATGCCGATTTCAACAGAATTGTCGAGGTGGTGGAGAAGGATCCGGCAATCACCGCCAAGGTGCTGCAGGTGGCCAATTCTGCCTATTTCCGCAACAAGACAGCCTCGCTGAAGCGGGCGGCGGTGTATATCGGGCTCATGAACCTCAAGGATATCGTTCTTGGTTGTTCTGTTTTCCAGGTCCTGACCGGCAAGCAGGCGGGCAAGCTCAGCCTTGAAAATATCTGGGAACACTCCCTGCGCTCCAACCAGATGGTTCATCAATTCTATGAGCGGGTTCACGATGAAAAGATCGACGACACCAAGGCAAGCGCGGGACTGCTCCATGATATTGGCTTCCTGGTGATGCTCCGCTATTTTCCGGAGCAATTTGCCGCAATTATGGAGCGCCACCAGCACCAGCCGGCGGTGCCTTTGATCAGCATTGAACAGGAGGTCATGGGAGTCAATCACGCTCAACTGGGTGCCTACCTGCTCAACTGGTGGAACATGCCGCAGCCGATCATAGAAGCGACCCTCTATCACCATGAACCGGAAAGCGATGCGGTAGTTGATCGGGAACTTGTCAGTCAGCTTGCCCTGGCCGATGCCATTTCCCTTGCTGCCATCGACCCGTCACTGGCGGGGGAGGTCAGCCCCCGGGTGATGGAGCTGACCGGCATCCCGGAGGCTCTGGCAGCCCAGTTCCTACAGCAGTATGCTAATAATTAAAAATTTTTGGAGAAGATAATGACAATGCAGGCGAAGGTGCTGGTTGTTGATGATGAACCGTCAGTATTAAAGGCCATCCAAAGAATTTTCCGCCACTCCGACATGATTCATCTGATCCTGTCGGGCGATCCGGTTGCTGCCTTGAACATAGCACTGACCAGTGATATTGATCTCATTGTCACCGATCAGCAGATGCCGGGGATGACCGGCCTGCAATTGCTGGCCCAGCTCAATGAAAAGAAGCCGGAAATGGTGAAAATCATTCTCACCGGGATGGCTGATGTGCAGACTGCCGTCCAGGCGATCAACGAGGTGGGGGTCTACAAGTTTATCCTGAAACCGTGGAATAATGATGATCTGTACTGGACGGTCGTCCGAACAGTGGAGATGATTCTCATGCAGCGGGAAAAGGCGATGCTGGTCCAGGAGATCAGCAAAAAGGACGCCTGTCTGCGCCGGATTGAAAATATATATCCGGGGATTTCCGACATTAAACGGGATGAAGACGGGACGATTGTTATTGATGATTTGTGGTAGGATGATGGTATGGTACAAATGCTGAAGGAACAGCGGACGATTCTTTTCGTCGATGACGAATCCCGGGTGCTGAAGTCTATCAAACGTGGTCTGCTTGATGAGCCATACCGGTGTTTATTCGCCCTCAATGGACTCGAAGCACTGGAGATCATGGCCGCTGAACCGGTTCAGGTGCTGGTGACCGATATGCGGATGCCGGAAATGAACGGCCTGGAGTTGCTGAAGATTGTCCGTGATCGGTATCCCCAAATGGTGCGTATGGTGCTTTCCGGGTATGCCCAGACCAGCAACGTGCTGGCGGCCGTCAACGAGGGCTATGTCTTCCGTTACCTGACTAAACCATGGAGGCTGGATGAAGATCTGAAAGCGGCGGTCACTGATGCCTTTTCCATGTATGATCTGCGGCTTAATCAGCAGGGTCTGGCCGGTGAGCTTGAACGGGAAAACCGTCAGCTGCAGGAAAGAATTGAACGAGATGTTCATGAGCTGGGGCAGGCCAAAAAAATTGTCGAGCATATCTACCGGCAGAAAACAACAGTTCTCAAACTGGCCTTTGAAAAAACCAGGATGATGGTGCGTGGTCTCTACAGTGATGTCACCAATCTCAGCATGGCTGAATGTCTTGATAAAGACGGCCGGCAGCTGGCCGAAAAAGCCCGCCAGGACTGCAAAAATTTTATTGTCAACATTGATCGGATGCTGTTGTTGGCCGATCTGGAATCAAACCAGCAGCCGGTGGAGCAGGGAACGGTGGTGTTGGCTGATTTTTTCCCCCGTCTGTGCCGCATGGCTGAAGAAAAAGCGGGCGGTAGGCATTGTCAGGTCACCTGCCAGCTTGCTGATGATCTCCCTGCTCTCTTCACGGTCAACCAGCAGCTTCTGGGTTTGCTGTGCTGGAACCTGATGGAAAATGCGCTGATCCACGCTCCTGAAGGGGAGATCAGCTGCCGCTGTTTCACCGGTGATGATGGCGGGGTGGTGATCACCATCGCCGACAACGGGCCGGGGCTGCCGGCAGCGGAAAAGAAACGGGTGTTGGAACCCTTTGTCCAGGCAAGCAATACCGCTCATCCTGGACGCTTGGGACTAGGCTTGGCGCTGGTACGGGCGGCGGTCAAAGGGCTGTCGGGCAGCATGATGATGGAAACCGATCTGGGGCAAGGAGTCAGCGTCACGGTAACAATCTCCCCCAGGAGCTTGTAGTGCGGATCTCGTACCAGGTTGAACCAACTCGATAATCGACCGAGGAAAGATTTTCGATTCAAACACAGCATCAGGTATTCCTTAGTCTGCGGAATTAGGAAAGCATAGTTAGAACGCGCTCAAAAAGTAATAAATACTTGAAAACATTGACTAAAGCTCAATTTTATGCTTTGCAAAGTGCAAGAAAAACATCGAAATCATACTCAAAAGGTTTGCACTTATGATCCGTTATAATGACCCTAGCCAACAGGTGATCCCCGGCTTTGAAAAATTTCATGGCTTTCCTCTGGACATGAACAATCGCTGGGTTAAGCTCAGCGAACGCATTCCCTGGGATGAGTTCGCCAAGGCCTATGATAAAGAATATGAGTTCCGGGAGGGGCCGACCCTCCAAACCGGCGCGGCTGGTTATTGGCGCCGTCATCATTAAACATAAGCTTTGTTTGAGTGATGAGGAGACCATTGATCAGATTCGGGAAAATCCATATCTGCAGTACTTTGTTGGCTTCAGCAGTTTTCAAACCGAAGCCCCGTTTGTTCCATCCCTGTTCGTTGAGATTCGCCGACGAATGGGGAAAGAGCTGTTTGAGCAGTTCAATCAGTCCATTGTTGATCTTTTGGAAACCAAAAACAGAACAAAAATCAAACCAGCGAATCACTGATCGATACACTATACCCGCTCAGCGGACTGAAAAAGAAACCCAGAACCTAGCGCCGTAATGCCCGAAAAACTTATCTCGCATTGGCAAAGCAGAAGAAACCGCAAAAGAAACAGATACGCAAAAGCATAAGGCAGCAACTGCAATTCTTGAAACGCAACTTTGGCCACATTGAAAACCTTCTTGATCTGGTGGCTGACGAAAGCACGTCCCTGTCTAAACGGCAGCGACGCCAGTATTGGATTATTCAGGAAATTTACCGGCAACAGGAAGAGATGTTTCGTAAGTGGGATCGGCGATGTGATCATCGCATTGTTAATATCTGTCAGCCCCATATTCGTCCCATCGTCCGTGGTAAAGCCGGTAAGAAAGTAGAATTCGGTGTCAAGCTGGGTGTCAGTTTGACAGCTGATGGGCTGGCACAAGTCGACCACCTGAGCTGGGAATCATATCATGAGGGCCATGATCTTCCCTCTCAGGTCGAAAACTATAAAAAGCGTCACGGGTTGTTACCCAGAAGTCGTTCTGGCAGATCAGATCTACGGATCGAGGGAAAATAGGCGATATCTGAACCAACTCGACATCAGGTTTGCCGGCAAAGCTTTGGGGCGTCCCAAAAAAGAAACCGATGCAAACCGATTACAACTGCGAGAAGAGAAGCGTCGCAGAAAAGCAGAATACCGGGAAAGAATTCCAGTAGAAGGCAAATTCGGCCAGGGCAAGAACGGCTACCGACTGAACTACATCAGAGCCCGAACTCAAGCAACCTCAGAAGCCTGGATCTACAGCATCTTTCTGGTGATGAACCTGCTGGTCCTGGTCGGTAGTTTTTTGCGCCTGCTGAAAACCGGCCTTTTGAACTCATATTCTTTTATCAAAGAACTGTTTATCAGGTTTGAAGTGGCTTTGGAGTCTGTCATCCTGTCAGCGGCAAATTTTCAGCTCCCAGTAACTGGTTTGAAGTCCTGATTTTTTGAGGAAACTCTATTATATCTGAAACCGCTGGATGCCCGCCTGGCTATGAAAGTACTTCTTTGCAGTGGTTCGGCCCTTGAATGGACGGCCCAGAAAGCATTGAATGCCAGTGTCGAGGAATTTATTGAAAAGCCCTTTTCACTGGAGAAATTGAAAAAGGTATCAGCTAATGTTAAAACATGCATAACATGCATTGAGTTGGCGGGCAAGAGCTGGGAATAAGTTAAGATGAAAAAGTTAAGATTGTCTGCAGACTTCAAGGTGATTGCCATATCCTCCAAATGAACCTTATCTGAGATTATCTTATCTTAAGACCATGCTGTGATCAGGGACTCATATCTTATCTATTTTTATGGTGAGAAGGAGTTTTGCAAAACTAAAAACCATCAAATTTGCCGAAAGAAAAAAGGCCGTTTCTCATACAAGAGAAACGGCCTTGAGGCATCCGGTTCCCCGCATCAGACTCAAAGACAAACAAACGCTAACTGTTGTGATTAATTTTTAAAAGATTAGATGCAGCCTACTTGACAGTACACATACCCTCCAAATAGATTTTCAAAACATTGTGTGCATACTTGAAAAAGCCGTTAAACCTTAACCACGGAATCCTCGCAGCCATACTGATTGGGTACATATGCGTCTGCCTCCCAATCATTTTCCCAAAGACTGCCATCCAATAAATAGCGAAAACGATATGACTGCCCTGCCGTCAATGAAACCGTGGCGCTGAAACCGCCACCACTAAGTCCTTTCATCAAGTGTGCATTAGGATTCCAATCATTAAAATCACCGCAAAGGGAAGCTACTTTAGCATTGATCTCAGCCGGCAACTTAAATGTAACCCGACATTTTCCAGTTTTCATGTAATTTTTTTTAAGCATTTTCCTCCCACCTCCATCAAACTTTCGCTTGCCTATTGAAAAATAGATCTACCATTGACAGGCCCCTTTTGTAACGCCCTTGTCGTCGATTGGTGAATCGATATATTTATAGACAGTATATTCCTTATTCAAAGGCGGGAAGCCCGTTTTTCCCCGATTATCAACTGACTCAGTTCTCACGGTCGGGCTACGGGTAGATCCTTTAGTTTCTGCAGGATTACTGTGTGGCGCATTATTTTTCATATCAATGGGCATGATCTACTCCTTTCGTTTTCAGAGTGGGTTGTCTGACATGCATGAACTTCTTTAATGGGGAGAGCCATGGAGATTGTGTACAGCTTATGACTTCGCGGCACACCAATATGTAATTTTTTTCCACTGACCACGATTAAGAATGACCATACTGCATAATTTATGCCTCACATATTTACTTGACAGTCAAAAGTTCTTTTTACAACGTACGTTAAACTAGCCAGTCAAGTTTTGGTAAACGCATAAAATAAAACATAAAACT
>JAFGSY010000007.1 GCA_016934315.1 Candidatus Anaeroferrophillus wilburensis
GTGAAAGGTGAAAGGTGAAAGGTGAAAGGTGAAAGGTGAAAGGTGAAAGGTGAAAGGTGAAAGGTGAAAGGTGAAAGGTGAAAGAAAAATAGGCGCCGGGATTCTTGCTGTCAACAGTAAAAATCCCGCCGAGTTTGGCTGTACGGCAATGGATGGTGACGACCGATGAAGGTCGTTCCCCTGAGCCCTTTTGATCTCTCGTTGGCCGCCGTCTTGATCCTGGCACTGGCCATCCTTTCCTGGCCGCTGAAGCTGCAGCTCGGCAAGCAGCTGCTGGTGGGCGGCCTGCGGACCACGGTCCAGCTGCTGCTCATCGGCTTTATTCTCAAATGGTTGTTCGCCAGTGCCAATCCCGGTTGGCTGGCGTTGATGGCCATGGTAATGCTGCTGGCCGCCGGTCGGGAAGTGATGCGCCGCCAGCAGCGGCGACTGGCTGGCTGGTGGGGTTTTGGGGTCGGCACCATCTCCCTGTTCCTCTCCTCCTTTTCCATCGCCCTTTTTGCCCTGACCATGGTCATCAGCATCCACCCCTGGTATGAACCGCAATATGCCATTCCCCTGCTGGGCATGCTGCTTGGCAACACCATGAACGGCATCTCCCTCGGCCTTGACCGACTGATCCAGACGGTCTGGCAGCAGCGGCAGGTTATCGAAGCTCGCTTGCTGCTGGGAGAACCGTGGTCCCAGGCAGTGGGGGATGTTCGCCGCGACAGCATTCGTTCCGGCCTGACCCCGGTCATCAATGCCATGATGGCCGCCGGTCTGGTCAGCCTGCCGGGAATGATGACCGGCCAGATTCTGGCTGGCAGCCCGCCGGTGGAAGCAGTTAAATACCAGATTCTGATTATGTTTCTCATTAGCGCTGGCAGCGGCTTCGGTACTCTGGCTGCGGTCAGTCTTGCCGCCCGGCGGTTGTTTGACCATCGTCACCGCCTGCGCCTCGAGCGCCTGACCACCCGCTGAAAAAGAACTCTGCATCCCGGGGAATAGCCATGAAGGGAGCAATCAGTACCTATATCGATCCTGAACGGTGCAATGGCTGCGGCCGGTGCGTCACTGTCTGTCCATCCAGGGCGATTTCCCTGGTCAACGGCAAAGCAGCCATTACCGGCGAACGCTCCTTTGCCTGCGGCCATTGTGCTGCCGTCTGCCCCACCGACGCCATTCGGATAGCCGACCTTGACGACCAGGCAACCAGCTTTAGGACCTTTTCCCAAGATGACTGCTGGCTGCCGCCGGGATCAACATCAACCGCCGACCTGGTCCACCTGATGCGCTCCCGCCGCTCCATCCGTGCCTACCAGGAAAAAACCGTATCCCGGACCACACTGGAGGAACTGGTAAAAATCGGCGTCACCGCCCCCTCGGGCACCAACAGCCAGCGCTGGACCTTTACCATCATTCCTTCCCGCAGTGAAATGATCGCTTTCGGTCACCTGGTGGCCGATTTCTACCGGCGGCTGAACCAACTGGCCGCCAAAAGATGGCTGCGCAATCTGCTGAAGATTTTTGGCCGACGGGAACTGGCAGTCTACTACCAGGAATATTTTCAGACCATCAGGGAAGGCTTGGCGGAGTGGGATGACCATGGCATCGACCGCTTGTTTCACGGGGCGCCGGCGGCCATCCTGGTCGGTTCACGGCCTGGGGCCAGCTGCCCCCAGGATGATGCCCTGCTGGCAACTCAGAACATTCTCTTGGCCGCACATACCATGGGTCTGGGAACCTGCCTGATTGGTTTTGCTGTTGAGGCCATGAAAAGGGAGAAAAAAATCGGCACCGCCCTGGGAATCCCTGGTAAAGAGCCCATCTATTCAGTCATCGCTTTGGGCTATCCGGCCGTTGCCTTCCAACGGCCTGCCGGCCGCAAAAAGATTGTTTGCCGGTATTATGAAATTCCCTTGTCCAGCCAAGAATCTCTGGTCAGTGATCTCCGGATATGACGGTAAGCGGTTTTGGGCGCCTGGTGAATTGCCCGGATGGTAATTTACGGCGGGCAACCCGGAACCAGCCAGGGATGGCCGGCTGGCATGAGCGGAAGTGATACCCTGACATCACCTGCGACTATGATCAATTTCCGGCAGGCAGACCACGACTCCGAACTGAAATCACTTTTTTGCGCAGATAATCAAGACCAAAAATCAGCGGAATGCCGCACCAGGCAAACAGATACGTTGTATAGGGGACCGGTCCGGTTCCAAGGATCTTCCAGGCGGGAGGGAAATAGAGCACAACCCAGGAGAAAACCATCTGGACAATAATGCCGGCCAGGAGCAGCCGGTTGCGAACAAGACCTCTATCCAGACCACTGCGCATAGAGGAGCGGCGGCCCACCAGATTGCCGATCTGCATCAGGAGAATGGTGCTCAGGGCAATACCGGTTGCCGAGCGATACAGTTGCTGATCAGCAACCAGCTTCTCACCATACTGCCAGCCACCGGCCAGCAGGACATAAAAAAACAGCGCAATCGACCACAGCGCTTCCAACAAACCCAGGAAACCGTAACTGTGCAGGATAATGCCCGGGGTCAACAACCCTGCATGGCGTTGCCTGGGCGGCTTTTGCATCACTTCCGCTTGTGGCGGTTCCTGCCCAAGGGCGATGGAGGGGATAATATCGGTCCCCAAATCAATGGAGAGAATCTGAATAACGGTCAATGCCAGGGGCACGGGCAGGACTATATAGAGGAGGTAGGGGAGAATTTCCGGTCCGTTGCTGACCAGGACATAATTGGTAAATTTGCGGATATTATCGAAAATGGTCCGTCCTTCCTCAATGCCGGCAACGATGGAAGCAAAGTTATCATCCAGCAGGATGATATGAGCTGATTCCCGCGCCACATCGGTACCGCTCACTCCCATGGCAATCCCCACATCGGCAGCCTTAAGGGCCGGAGCATCATTGACCCCGTCGCCGGTCATGGCCACCACCCTGTCCATTTCCTGGTAGGCGGCAACGATTTTCATCTTCTGTTCCGGTATGGTACGGGCAAAGACGCGAACGCCGCCGGCTAGTGCTTCTAGCAGCTCCTGTTGAGACATCGTTCCCAGCTGTTCACCAGTCACCAACTGCTCAGCATTTTGCCTTACAGATACAATGCCGCACTTTCCGGCAACCGCCATCGCCGTATCCGGATGATCGCCGGTAATCATGACGACATCGATGCCGGCTCTCAGACAGGTGGCAACCGAAGCCGGCACTTCCGGACGGATGGGATCCTCAATGCCAAGAAAACCCGAAAAAATCAGCTCCGTCTCCAGCTCCTCCTGAGGTTTGCTGCTGCTGTCTTCACCTGCCAGATGGCGGTAGGCAACGGCAATGACCCGTAATCCGCCGGCAGCCAGCCGATGGACAACGGCATCCGCCTGCGCCAGTACTTTTTCATCTGCCTGGAGGGGTTTATTTCCATCTTTTGAATGGATCCCAATAAGCTGGGGACGGATAGCCTCCCAGGCACCCTTAACGGTAAATAGCTGCGTCTGGCCGGCGGTATAGATCCCGGCTGCTCGCCGCAGGCCAACATCAAAAGGGTACTGTTTGACAATCGTCGCAGAAAAGCCAGCGAAGTCACCGCCTGCTTCAGTGAATCTGTCGACCACGGCAACATCAAGGGGATCACCGGAAAAACCTTTATCCGTCTCATTAACAACCGCAGAGCTGCAGGCATGCTGGAGGATTTCCAGCATCTCCGTTGGACTGGCAACATCATCGCCCGTCAGGGGGGCGGCAATCCTGGTGATGGCCAGTTGATTCCTGGTCAGGGTGCCGGTCTTGTCGCTGCAGATGACATGGACGGCCCCCAAGGCTTCCACCGCATTGAGACTTTTGACCAACACATTTTTTTTGGCCATACGCAAACTCCCCATGGCCAATGAGAGGGTAAAAGTGGGCAACAGTCCTTCAGGAACATTGGCGACAATAATCCCCATCATGAAAACCAGGTTGACCCACAGCGGCCGGCCAGTGCCCATGCCATAGATAAAAAAGGAGCCGCCCATTATCACGGCAACCGCGGTGAGAATTCTCACCATATGCGTGGTCGCCCGTTCTAGTGGCGAGACACTGCGGCTGATCGCCTGGGAGAGATGGGCCAACTTGCCAAACTGCGACCGGATGCCGGTGGCATAGACCACCGCAACACCATTCCCTTTATGTATGGAGCAGCCGGCAAAAAGCAGATTATCGCTTTCCGCCAGCGGCTTGTCAACGGCTGCCGCGGTAAGCGGCAGTGCTTTCGATTCACCCGTCAACGGGGCATTATTGACCAGCAAGTTCTCACAGACAACCAGGCGGGCATCGGCGGCGATGCGGTCTCCTTCCGCAACCAGCATGACATCGCCGGGCACCAGTTCTTCGGCAAGAATTTTTTGATTATTTCCTGCCCTTTTGACCAACACCTGGGGGGGCAAGAACTGTTGCAGTGCGGCCATCGCCCGTTCAGCCCTGAACTCCTGGAGAAAACTGAAGCCGGTGTTCAACAGTGAAACACTCAGCAGCGCCCAGCCCATGACATTCATGTTTTCCCCGGGCTGCATGGCATGAGCAACAAAGCAGATCACCGCAGACAGGTTGAGCAGAATGGTAAAAAAATTGGTCAACTGCTTGCCAAGGGTGCGCAGCAGCTGCCAGTGCGCCTTAACTTCGACGCTGTTCGGGCCAACCTCCCGCAGCCGCTCGGCAACTTCCTGCCGGCTGAGACCCTCTTCCCGGCTATGGAGATAATCATAGACGGATGCTGCTGAGATATGCTGAATCTGCTGCGTCTGGATCATAAGCCCCGGTAGATGCCAACATCACACGGCGTGTTTGCAAGAATGCGCTCCAAAGGATGCCTATGGATAATCCTATGTGGTCGTGACCGCTCCGAGGCACCCAGGAGAATCATTCCCGCTTTCATTTTATTCGCCTGGACCATAATTTCACCGGGCCAATCGGCAGACAGGATGACCCGGCCGTCAATTTTAAACTCTGCCGTCGGGCAACCCTGGAGAATTTCGCTGATAATGGTTGCAACATAGGCATGCCCCTCGGCCCGGAGGGTCCGCAGCTGCACAGGGGTGAGATACGCCATCCAAAAACGGTGCACCGTCATAATCCGGACAACGCACACCTCCGATACTTCAGGAAGAAACAGGCGGAAAAATGGCCAAGCTGAGTGAAACTTGCGGGGATGACCCGCTACCGGCAAAAGAAATGAACACGGATTTCCCAGCAGACCGGGCTGCACCACCCGGATTGCCAGAACATGGAAATGGCTGTCCCCCAACAGTTTTTCAGAAACTGTTCCGGCCAGGAAGCCCCGCCGGCCGCCGCGCATCCTGAGACCACAGACCAGCTGATTTTTTTTATCCGGCGGCACCACCTGCTGCAAGGTATGGAAGACATCCCCTCTGAGTGGAACCTGCTGATAACTACTTTGCACCTGCCAGCGGGCGCAGGCCTCTCTGACATAGTCGACTTTACGACTGAGAAGATCAGCGGGCACCTCGGCATCAGCCACGTTGATAATCAGCAGGGTTTTTTCGGCCGAGTGAACGGCAAAACGGATAGCGTATCGAGCAACCCAGTCGCCATTCAGTGAACCATCGTACGCAAAATAGATCATGGTTGCTCCCGGAGACATGGAAAGTAAAACGCATGCACACCCAAGCTGGCAATAATCAAGGCAGCAAACGTATTTTTACTAGTATAATGGGTATACTGGCAGAATCAAGCAGGTGAAGGTAACCTGATGCCGCGATGAAAGGCAAAAAAAATCCCGGTCATCTAATGATGACCGGGATTTTATCCTCTGCCTGGGGATGGTAATGGGAGGCTAATACATCGCCAGATATCTTTTCACTTCCCAATCGGTGACTGCCATGCGGAATTTATCCCACTCTTTCTCCTTGTAGCCCACATATTTCTCAAAAATATGATCGCCCAGCGTTTCCCTGGCAATGGGATTGACCTTCAGGGCCTCAACCGCTTCAATGAGGGAAGCCGGCATATTGTCAATATTGGCCGCTTCCTTTTCCGCCACCGTCATATCAAAAATATTCACATCAACTGACGGCGGAGCGCTCAGCTTGTTCCTGATACCGTCAAGACCGGAATTCAGCATCATAGCAAAGGCAAGATAGGGATTGCAGGTGGGGTCGGGGCAACGAACCTCAACCCTGGTCCCCAGACCGCGGGACTGGGGAATGCGCATTAGGGCACTGCGATTGCGGGCCGACCAAGCCACATACACCGGAGCTTCATAGCCTGGCACCAGGCGCTTGTAAGAGTTCACCAGGGGATTGGTAATGGCGGAGAAACCGCGGGCATTTTTGGCAATCCCGGCAATATACTGGTAGGCAATCTCACTGAGCTGTTCGGGGCCATTCTCATCATAGAAGGCATTGGTACCATCCAGGTTGAACAGCGACTGGTTGGTATGCATGCCGGAGCCGTTGATGCCAAAAACCGGCTTTGGCATGAAGGTGGCATGCATGCCGTATTCTTTGGCAATGGTCTTCACCACCCATTTGAAAGTAATGGTATTGTCAGCAGCGGTCAGGGCATTGGCATACTTGAAGTTGATTTCATGCTGACCTTCAGCCACTTCATGGTGGGATGCTTCAATCTCAAAACCCATTTTTTCCAGGGTCTCAATGATATCCCGGCGGCACTCAATGCCATCATCTTCGGCGTCAACGCTGAAATAACCGGCCGTATCGAGGGTTTCCGTCGTCGGGCTGCCATCCTCGTCATAAGCAAAGAGGAAGAATTCGCATTCGGTACCGACGTTCATAGTATAACCCATCTCTTCAGCCTCCTTCAGCACCCGGCGGAGATTGACCCGCGGGCAGCCGAGGAAAGGGGTGCCGTCATATTTATGGACATCACAGATGATCCTGGCAGCCGCCTTGCCTTCCCGGTTGCGCCATGGGAGGATGCAGAAGGTATCATAATCGGGAATCAAATACATGTCCGACTCCTGGATGCGGGCAAATCCTTCAATTGATGAACCGTCAAACATCATCATACCGTCCAGCGCCTTCTCGATCTGGCTCAGGGGAATGGCAATATTTTTCATGATTCCGAAAATATCAACGAACTGCAGGCGGAAATAATGAATTTTTTCTTCTTTAATAATCTGTAGAATCTCTTCTCTGGTCATGGTTCTTTTCTCCTTTACCTTAGATAGTAGTTCCGTTGGCAATGTTGTTGACCTGGCTTCGACACCTCTCAATTGTTTAAATCGCTTGACCTCCCCGCTCCTCTGTCCGTATTCTGATGCACTCTTTCAGCTCGGTGACAAAAATCTTGCCGTCGCCGATCTCCCCCTCTCCATGTTTTGCTGACCGCAGAATAGCCTCAATGGCCACCTCGACATACTCATCGTTGCAGGCAATATCCAGGCGTACCTTGGGCAAAAGGTTGGGAATCACTTTCTGCCCCCGGTAAAGACGTTCGCCGGAAATCTCCTGGTGCTGCCCATGACCGGTAACCCGGCTGGTGGTTATCCTGGTGATCCCGGCAGCCACCAGTTCTTCACGAACATCATCCAACTTATCCGGCTTAATAATTGCCGTAATCATCTGCATGATCTATCTCCATCATAGTAGACTAATTTAAATTAATCAAACCGTAACCATGTTCGCCGTGGAGGCTGTAGTCCATTCCTGATTTCTCTTCTTTCTCCGTCAACCTCAAGCCAACGGTTTTATCAACCAGAACAACGATTATGCCGCTGGTAACCACGGTATAGATAATGGTTACCGCCACCGCCTTGAACTGCACCAGCAACTGCTGCCCAAAAGTCCAGGAGCCACCGGCGCTCCGGGCGGCTTCCGCCATCCAGCTTTGACGGATAAAAAAGGTCAGAGCCAATGCCCCGACGATCCCGGCCAGACCATGGATGCCAAAAGCGTCCAGGCTGTCATCATAGCCAAACTTTTCCTTCATCAGCAGACCAACATAGCACACCAGCGAGGCAATCGCCCCCAGGGCGATGGCTCCGGCCGGCTTGACCACTCCGGCTGCCGGCGTAATCACCACCAGACCGGCCAGAATGCCGCTGACAATTCCCAAAGTTGTCGCTTTACCAAAGTGGATTGCCTCAATAATCAGCCAGGTGGTAGCCCCAGCTGCAGCAGCAACCTGCGTCACCGTCAGCGCCCGGGCGGTGTCCAGACCGCTGGATACGGCACTCCCAGCATTGAAACCGAACCAGCCAACCCACAGAAGACCGGCACCCATCAACGTCATCACCAGACTGTTGGGATGCATGGCCGTCGAAGGATAACCGCGGCGGGCGCCCAGGTAGAGAGCCGCCACCAGGCCGCTGACCCCGGCCGAGATATGGACCACCGTCCCACCGGCAAAATCAATCGCTCCGTTGGCCCCCAGATTAAACAGCCAGCCGTCTGCAGCCCAGACCCAGTGGCATAAGGGATTGTAGACAAAGATTGCCCATAGAACAATGTAGAGACAGTAGCCTCTGAATTTTACCCGTTCCGCAAAGGCGCCGGCAATCAGGGCCGGTGTAATAATGGCAAACTTCCCCTGAAACATGGCAAAAACATACTCCGGCACACCGGCATCTAGGATAACATCATCGATTCCCCTAAGGAAAAGATAATCCCAATTCCAGCCGCACCAGCCACCCAGCACGTTGCCGCCAAAAGACATGCAGTACCCAAGCATAACCCAGAGGACGCCGATAATACCCATGGCGGCGAAACTGTGCATCATGGTTCCAAGCACGTTTTTTGTTCTCACCAGCCCGCCATAAAACATTGCCAAGCCGGGAATCATCAGCAGAACCAGGGCAGTGGAAATCATCATCCAGGCCGTGGTTCCCGTATCAACCGTTGGCTGCTCAACAGCCATGACAGCAGCCGGAAGCAGCACTACCATTGCTGCGAGAAGTGACCTCATCATGTTCTTTCTTTTGCTTCCCATCGTCCGCATCTCCTTTATCCCTGAGCCTTTGGGGAAACACAATGCTCCACCGTTATTTTTCTTAGTGCTCAGCCTCAGTAGCAGGATGCATGCCACACCAAGGAGATCCATTCATTTCAACCTTTTTTGATTGCTTACGGCACCTTGATAGTCCCGCTTTTCCACCTGAAGCCACATCAACACTCACGGTGAACATCCTGTGCCCTTCATCGACATGAGAAGAACACTACCCCTGAACAACCTCAGCGGGTTGCCTTTCAGCACAAGTTTGTATCGCCATCCTCTGTAAAACCAACAACCTTTGCAATAAAAAAACAACTTTATCGTATTATTATGAAATGTTATAAAAATTCACTACAATCATGTGTCAAATGTTACGGGCGGCACAATCATGTGCCGCCCGTAACATTACCCAATGATTACCGGATATCCTACTACAGGTTAAGATATTGTTGCGGCGGCAGTTTTCACACATTCACCCCGCGATATTTCCGATAGTCGATACCATACTGCTGGATTTTATATTGGATAACCCGCTTGCTGGTACCCAAAATTTTTGCCGCTTTTGTTTGATTCCCTTTGCTTTTTTTCAGGGATTCGATAATCAACGTTGTTTCGTAGGCCCGCACCATAGCCTGAAATGTATCACCGGCATCAGCCACGTGTTCGCCACCGGAACCAGCCTGCAGGGAAGGTGGCAGCAGGTAGCCATAAATTATTCCGTCAGTTGCCAGTAATGCCGCCCTTTCAAGACAATTCTGCAGCTCCCGCACGTTGCCCGGCCAGTGGTAGGAAATCAACAGATCAAGCGCAGAGGAATCAATCCTGGTAATGTTCTTGCCAAGCTTCTCCCCCAGCCTTTGGACAAAATAATCGGCCAGCAGGATAATGTCGGCCCCCCGCTCCCGCAGGGGCGGCAGATGGATAGGAAACACACTCAAACGATAGTAGAGATCTGAGCGAAAGCGGCCGACGGCAACCTCCTGCTCCAGATCCCGATTGGTGGCCGCAATGATGCGGGCATCGGTTTTGATGGTTCTACCTCCGCCCACTCGCTCAAACTCCCGCTCTTCAAGAACCCTGAGAAGCTTAACCTGCGAGGCGAGGGGCAGCTCTCCGATCTCGTCAAGAAAGATGGTACCTTTCTGAGCCATCTCGAATTTACCAATCCGCTGCTCCACAGCGCCGGTAAATGCGCCTTTTTGGTGCCCGAACAGTTCACTTTCCACCAGATTTTCAGGAATTGCCCCGCAGTTAAGCCGTACCAGCGGCTGATCCCGCCGGGGGCTGCGGTAATGAATTTCTTCGGCCAGCAGCCCCTTGCCCGTACCGGTCTCTCCCGTGATGAGGACAGTTGCTTGGGAATCAGCAACCTGGACAATCTGCTCAGCCACGATCCGCATGGATTTAGCATTGCCGACAATGGTTCCCAGCGGCCCGTGACGATCAATAGCTTCCCGCAGCTTGACATTCTCTTCCTTCATCCGCCGGGCATGGACACGCGGCGCCAACATATTGGCAATAATTTCCAGAAAGGCAACTTCGGTTTTTAAATCGCCGCCCTTGGCCGCCCGGTCAACCGATAGGGCTCCCACCGTTTCACCGGCGTATTTGATGGGTACACAGATAAAGGCCAGAGTTGACCGGTCAATTTCCTTGCGGGCACCTGATCGATCGAGAAACAACGGTTCACGATCAAGCCGGGGGATGGCAACCGGTCGGCCGGTGGCCACCACCTGCCCGGTTATCCCTTCCCCGAGGCGATAGAAAATGGGTGAGCTCCGCTCCGGAATGCCATAGGTAATATCCACATGAATCTCTTCGAGATCACGGCGATAGAGGGAGATCATCCCCCTTTTCATCCCTGTCTGCCGGGCCAGACGCACCAGTATATTATACATGGTGGCCCGAAACTCTTCCTTCTCGGTCAGCAGACGGCTGATTTTCTCAATGGCACGAAAATAGGTCGGTGGCAGTTCCTCAATCATCGCAGTTCCTCATCTCCCGGCGGCAGCGTTAGAAAAAGGCTATGGATTGTCATATAACACAATTTTGTATCATATGCTTTGCCCGCCTGACTGTCAAGCGTATTCACTCGGCAGAGTTTCACCTGAGGCTGCGATGGCTGGTTCATTATCAGGGCGGGAGCGCAACCAGGAACTGATATGGAGGCAACCATTGGATTGCACAGCCCGGTGGGTGCCTGAATTGTTTCCACAAAAAACAACCGGCACACGGAAGGGTGGAAGCCATTCCCGGGTTTATTCAGACACCCCCTTTTCATACCTCATTATCTTCGCTGCCGCTGGCGATATGGAACGCAGATGGAGGTCCCGCTGGGGGAAGGGGATTTCAATCCCCGCTTCTTTAAATTTCCTGAAAAGAACAAAATAATAGTCACTCAACAATCCGGCACGGATTTTCAGGGTGTTCATGCGGCACCAGGCCAGCAGGGAAAAATCCAGGCTGCTGTCACCGAAACCTTCAAAGCGAACCAGGACCGGATGAGCCGCATCTTCAACCGTATTCTCCACCGCTCGCGCAGCCTCGGTTGCCAGCCGGGCGACTTCATCGGGATCAGAACCATAGGACACTCCAAAAGGCACAACAATCCGCCGCCAGTCATCACTGAACGTCCAGGTGTTCACCCGACTGGATACCAGCTCTGAATTGGGAACAATAATTTCGTTGCCATCAAAAGTCCTGATGATTGTCGCCCGGATGGCAACATTCTGCACCTCACCGGTCAACCCGGTTTCCAACTCGACAAAATCACCCGCCTTAATGGATCGTTCGGACAGCAGCACCAGCCCGCTGATAAAATTATTGGCAATCGTCTGCAGCCCAAAACCGATACCAACACCCAAGGCCCCGAGAATAATGCTGAGCTGACTTAAATCGACCCCGGAGGTCGACAAGACAACCAGCACCATCAGCACAAGGGCCGAATAGTAGCCAAGCGTCGTGATGGAGTTTATCGCCCCGAATGACAAACCGGTCTTGCCACTTAAAAGAACCGTTATTTTCCTGCGTGCCAGCCGTAAGGCGGCAAAGCCGACAAAGAGCAGAAAAAGCAGCTTAAAGATGGCAACTAAGGTGACGGAAGCACCACCAAAGGTGAAAAGGGGATAATAGACGACGTCCTTCAGTTGCCCCCAGACGCTGGCCAGATACCTTTCACACCACAGCTGAACACGCTCATAGAAACCGGCTCTGGCCCTTAGGAGTCCGGATATATGACGAATTTCCTCTGCAAGCTCCCTGACGGCATTGTTGTTTTCCGAAATCTTCAAGCTCAAGACACCTATGAGCTCATCGGCCTTCATCAACTGCCGATTGAGAACGTCGAGTGCTGTGGATAATTGCCCCCCAGCAGGATCACTCTCCCGTGAAATCACCGCCATTTTTTGGATCAAGGCTGACCTTTCAACTTGCGCCTGGGACAGATTCCGTTGCTGGGAATTTTTCAGCCCCTCAAGGTCATCAAGTCGGCGGGCCAGATCCCCCAAAAGAACCGAAATTCTTTTCGCTCCCGGCGCCCCGGCATAACTGGCAACCCAGTCACAACTGAATTCCGCAACCAGCACCTGGATTTTAAGGTTCAACTTTTCCTGCCCGATCACCCGCAGCTTAAGCTGGTAGGTTTCAATGACGGCTGCCAGGCGCTCCTTTTCGGTCGCCAGCAGTTTTTTTGCCGACGGCTCAAGCATGGCTGAGGAAATCCTGGTAGTCAGGTTATCAAACCGGACCTCATCCGTGGTAATGTTTTTTTCTATACCCCTGGATTCCTGATTCAGCGCTATGACTTCTGCTTCTTCCCGGTGGATTGCCGCCTTTTTGGCCTCCGCAGTCCGCTCCACATCTTTTTGATCCAACTGGAGATTTTCGAAAATATTTTTGACCTGGCCGGCTACCTGAAGATCAGCTTTACTATAATAATCAATGCTCTGCTGTCTCATAGAGCCGCGTCGCTCCTGCAAAGCGTACTCAACCTGCAGGCTGTATATCTGCCCCAGCTTCTCGAAAGCAACCGGCTTCAGTTCCGTTGATTTCTGCAGCACGCCGTAATCAGCAAGCAGCCCCTTAAGATCAGTTTCCAGGTTGGTTAGTTTCTCCTGCACCAAAGTGTTTTTCGTCTGCTGCTCAGCCAGCTGCTGTTCAATGCTGCGCAAGAGTGCTATCCGGCCTTCCAGCTCCTCGAGACCATAGGGCGGCGCACCTATGGCGGTTGGCCGAATGGCAGGCTCAAAGGTTCTGCCCAGCTCAGATTCCAATCTGACAAACTGGGAGGAAAGTCCCTGAAAAAACTCCAAGGCACCGGCTAGCTGAGCTTTTTCCTTCTCATCCTGGTTTTGCTTGAGGCTTTCTTCGATAACGGCAGCAATCTGCTGGCTTTCTGCCTGCCGCTCCCCAATGAACTGGGCGATCTCTTCGGCAGCGCCCTTATACAACCTCGTTTCAACAGCTTTCGACACAACGGGAAGCTGGGCAAGGGCCTGGCCATGGATGAGGATCAACAGGAAGACAACGATCCTGAAAAAACTTTTTTTCATCTTTGTTCACCGGAAAAACAGTTGTAAAACAAGACAAGCAGCCATCATGGATATATTTTCAAAACTCAAACCAGCAACGATAAGGGGTATGTTTTCATTACTACTTTGGGGGATCGTCAGTTCTGCGCATAGCTCTTTATCCTCCTTTTTGCAAGCACTAAAAGAGAGAACACTATCTGCCAGGAAGCATTATTCCATTCTCTACTGGCGCCTGCATGGAGAAATAGCAGGCGGCTGTCGACGCAGAAAATTAGCCGCTACGCTCCATTGCCGGCAACCTCAGCTTTCCCCTACAAGCAACCTCCCTATCAAAAAAACACTACATAAGTGAATCATTTTTCCTTAAAAATAAAACATTTTTGTAGCAAAAGCATGGCCTAGCCAGCGAGAAATCCTCATGAGAGATGGGTCAACTACTTAAAAAATAAAGGACTTTAAAATTACCTGGGCAAACAATGCTACCATGGCACGGGCCATGCAAATCCATAATACTAAACTGAAAGCGCCAACGGGGCGGAGTCTTAAAAAGTAAAAAAACGACAAAGGGAAAAAGGAGAAAACAATGAAACATTCAAACCACGTGATGACCATCCTCTTCGTAGTACTCGTTTTATGCATGACTGCCACGGCGGTCAACGCTGAGGAAAAACCAGCTGTTTCCCTGGACGCGGAAGTCCTTGCCGTCAGCAAATACATCTGGCGGGGACTGGAAGTCAATGAGGAGTTTGTGCTGCAGCCTTCCCTGACCGCCGGCTACGGCGGCTTTTCCTTCAATATCTGGGGAAACATGGATCTGACCAGCTTTGGTGAAGATGAATGCGTCTATACCTCTGGCTGTGATGATCGGTCCGGGCAGTTCACTGAAATTGATCTGACGATGGATTACACCCATTCATGGGATGCCTTCACCCTGGGCGTCGGGATTATTGCCTATGAGTTCCCCAACTGGGAAGCATCAGAGGATACCCATGAGTTCTATGTTTCAGGAGCAGTGGACACCCTGCTCCAGCCATCGCTGACCATCTATTATGATTTTGACGAAGTTGAGGGCCTCTATGCCAGCTTCGGCATCGGCCACAGCTTTGCCATCAACGAGAAACTGGCCCTGGATCTTTCCGCGTCAGTTGGCTACGCTGACGGCGACTACAACGAAGCTTATTTCGGGGTTGATGACAGTGGCTTTGTCGATCTCAGCGTTGGCGTTTCCCTGGCCATCCCGGTAGGCGACATGGTGACCATTACCCCCATGCTCAGCTACACCAGTCTCATCAACAGCGATCTGCGCGATGCGGTCGAAGCAGGTGAGTGCTGCAACAACGAAGACAATTTCTATGGCGGCATCGCCATTGCCGTATCATTCTAACAGGAGGAGATCATGAAAAAGCACCTATCCATCCTACCCTTATTGGCAGCATTACTTTGCCTGGGTGCTGCGGCAGGCAGCGTTGCCATGGCTGAAGAGGCGACCGAAGCTGCGATGACCGTCACCCAGGCAGTTGAAGCCGCAGGCAACGCCCAGACAGCGGTCAATTTCGTCTGGATCTGCATGGCAGCATTCCTGGTCTTTTTCATGCAGGCTGGCTTTGCCATGGTGGAGGCCGGTTTTACCAGAGCAAAAAACGTCTGCAATATCATCATGAAAAACCTGTTGGACTTCAGTGTCGGTTCCATTGCTTTTTTCATCCTTGGCTTCGGCATCATGTTCGGCAGCGACGTGGGCGGCTTCCTCGGCAGCGACCAGTTTTTACTCAGCGGCACAAACCCGGCAACCCCTGATGGCATGTGGAACTATGCCTTCTGGCTTTTCCAGTGCGTTTTTGCCGCCACCGCAGCCACCATTGTCTCCGGCGCCATGGCCGAGCGAACCAAGTTTGTCGCCTATCTGATCTACAGTGCCTTCATCTGTCTGTTTATCTACCCCATCTCCGGCCACTGGATCTGGGGCGGCGGCTGGCTCTCGGCAATGAAAACCCCGATGGTTGACTTTGCCGGTTCCTCGGTCGTCCACTCGGTTGGCGGCTGGTTGGGACTCGCCGGCGCCCTCATGCTTGGTCCCCGTGAAGGCAAGTACACGGCTGAAGGCAGATCCAAAGCCATCCCTGGCCACAACATTCTTGCCGGAGCTTTAGGGGTTTTCATTCTCTGGTTTGGCTGGTTCGGCTTCAACCCCGGCAGCACTACCGAGGCAAACAGCAGCATTGGTCTGATTGCGGTAACCACCAATCTGGCAGCTGCCAGCGGCGTCATCACTGCCATGATTACCGCCTGGTTCAGATTCGGCAAACCGGATGTCACCATGTCGTTGAATGGCGCCCTGGCCGGTCTGGTGGCAATCACCGCCGGCTGCGCCAATGTCTCGCCCGGCAGCGCCATCATCATCGGCGCCCTGGCCGGCATCGTGGTGGTCGTATCAGTGGAATTCATTGACAAGGTATTGAAAATCGATGATCCGGTGGGGGCGATCAGCGTCCACGGCGTCTGCGGTGCGTTTGGGACCATCTGCGTCGGCATCTTTGCCAATAAAGAATTTGGCGGCGTCTCCGGCCTTCTGGATGGCGGCGGCACAGCCCTGCTGGTTTCTCAGCTCATTGGCGTTGCGGCAATCTTTGCCTGGAGTTTCATCCTCGGCCTGATTCTTTTCGCAGCCATTAAGGCTACCGTTGGCCTCCGGGTATCCCGAACCGAAGAGCTCCGCGGCCTCGACATTGAGGAACATGGCAACGAAGCCTACTACGGCTTCCAGATCTACACCACGGAATGAGGGAGGAACCGTCATGAAACTGATTATCGCCTACATTCAGCCCCACAAACTGACCGATGTCAAACAGTCCCTCTATGAAGCGGATATCACCAAAATGTCGGTAACCAATTCTCTCGGCTGCGGTCAGCAGATGGGCTTTACCGAAAGCTACCGCGGTGTGGAGCGGGAGATCAACCTGCTGAAAAAACTTCGCCTGGAGATTGCCGTCAATGATGCCTTTGTAAAGCAGGCAGTAGATGCAATCATCGACGGTGCCCGAACAGGGGAAATCGGTGACGGCAAGATCTTTGTCACCAACCTGGAAGAATGCTATCGCATCCGCACCGGAGAAACCGGGGCCGAGGCTATTGGCTAGCTCCTTATTGCAAAAAATGAGTACGATGCGAAGCTCCCGCCATGCTCCCTCCCCGGGAACCAGCATGGCGGGAGCTTCACCTTTACCGCGTCCAGCATCATTGTTATTTTTTGAAAAACTTGCTATTGCAGAAAAAGATATCAAGCTAATCCTCACTCCTGAGAGAAAAGCAATCTGATGGACCACCTGAAATTACTCTGTGATTTTGCCGAACTCAACTGGGTTTTCACTGAAAGCTCCAGCATTGAGATGTTCCTCCAAAAACTGGTGGATATGATCGCGCTCCACATGGAGGCTGAGGTATGTTCCATCTATCTCTACGATGAGCAAAAAGCAGAACTGTTCATGAAAGCCAACCAAGGATTACAAACCAGCGCCGTGGACAGCATCCGCTTAAAGATGGGGGAGGGATTGACCGGCCTTGCGCTGCAGCAGGGAACACCGCTCTGCACCGACCAGGCAAGCCGGCATCCGGGCTATAAACATTTCGGCGGTATTGATGAAGAACAGTTTGAAGCCTTTCTCGCGGTACCCATTATGCGCGGCATCACCAGGATAGGCATTCTCACTCTCCAGCGACAGCAGCAACACCCCTTCAGCCATGACGAAGTAGCAGCAACTCAGGCGGTAACCTCCCAGCTTGCCAATATCATCGAAAATGCCCGCCTGCTAAGTACCATGGCCGATAGTCATAGTCTTGATTTCGGGGACAAAAAAGTGGAGCTGAAACTGATCCGGGGAAAGGTCGCGGCTGAAGGATTTGCCCAGGGAGGTATCAGCATTCTTCAGCACCATCAGGATCTCCATAATGTGGTTTTCCATGGAACTCCATTATACACCCTGGATGATTTTCAGCGCTGCGTCAGCGAAACCGAAAACCAGTTGGAAACCATTCAAGCTGAGGTGGAGGAGCAGCTGTCTGATGTTGCCTCTTTAATTTTCACCTCCCATCTGCTGATGCTGAAAGACCGGAAGTTTATCGGCAGCATTGAACGATTGATCCAGGAAGGTATGAACCCTCCCCAGGCAATTCTTCAAAGAGCCCAGCACTACATGGATCTCTTTCGCAGCCGCGACAACCTCTACATTCAGGAAAAGGCTGATGATGTCAGGGATCTAGCCCTCCGCCTGATCCGAACTCTCGTCAATCACCAGCATGAGATGGGCAACCTTCGTCAGCGGATTATCATCGCCGATGAGCTCTACCCTTCGGACATTCTCAAAGTGGCACATGAGGCGGTAAGTGGGATTATCCTGGTGGGCGGCGGTGTCACGTCGCATATCGCCTTCCTTGCCCGTTCGCTCAAACTGCCTTTGGTCATTGCCGAGGAGCCACGACTGCTCAAGCTGCCGGAGGAAACAATTGTCCTTCTCGATGCTGAAACCGGCAATATTCATCTCAATCCCACACCTGAGATTATCAAGCCGTTTCAGGAAAGGGAAAAGAGTCGCCAGGTTGAAAGAATGGCAGCACAAAGCCCCAAGACCGCAACCCTGACCCGGGATGGGACGCCGCTGACCTTCTTGGCCAATATCAACCTGCTTTCTGATATGGTAACCGCACGCGACATGGGCGCTGCCGGCATTGGTCTCTATCGCAGTGAAATCCCTTTTCTGATACGCAGCAACTTTCCATCCGAAGAGGAGCAGTTTGTTGTTTACCAGAAACTGGCAGCAGGCATGCCCGGCAAGCCGTTGACCATCCGGACGCTGGATATCGGCGGCGACAAAGTCCTTTCCTACTACCACAATGTCAAGGAGGAGAATCCTTTTCTCGGCATGCGCTCCATTCGGTTCTCACTTCATCACAAACATATTTTCTCCCAGCAGATCAGGGCCATCTTAAGGGCGGGGTCCGATGCCGATCTGCAAATCATGTTTCCCATGATCAGCTCGCTGGATGAGTTTCGTGAAGCCCGGCAGGTGGTGACTGACTGCATCGAACAGCTTGCAGGAACCATGACCACGTGCCAGACCCAACCAAAGATCGGCATGATGGTGGAGATTCCTTCGGTTATTGACCTCATGGATGAGCTGGCTGTCGAGGTCGATTTTTTTTCAATCGGCACCAACGACCTGGTCCAATACCTGCTGGCTGCTGATCGGACCAACGAAAAGGTCGCGCCATTTTATCTCCCCCACCACCCTGCCGTCCTGCGGGCCATCAACAAGATAGTCAAAGCCGCACAGCGGCAAAAGAAACCGGTATCCATCTGCGGCGATATGGCCAACCACAGCCTCTATCTGCCATTTTTTCTTGGCATCGGCCTCCGCACATTCAGCCTTGATCCGGCCTTTATTGGCAAAATCGGCCAGGCAAGTGCTGCCATCTCCCTGACAGACGCTCAACTATGTGCTGACCAACTGCTGCAGTTGGGAACGGTACGGGCGGTTGAGGAGCACCTCCATGCATCTCCATGTTTTTCAGCACGTTCCTTTTGAGGGGCCAAGCTCCATTGCGCTCTGGGCAGCCGGTGCCGGGCATCAGCTGACCATCACCCGATGGTTTGCCGGCGAAACGCCACCTCCACTTGAACAGATCGACTGGCTCATCCTGCTGGGCGGGCCGATGGGTGTCGCTGATGAAAATGTCTACGGATGGCTGAAAAAAGAGAAAGAATACCTGCAAGCGGCGGTCAAAGGAGGAAAAGTAGTCCTGGGAATCTGTCTGGGTGCTCAGTTGATCGCCGGCATTCTTGGAGCTGTTGTCCAGCCAAATGCGGAGAAGGAGATTGGCTGGTTTCCAACAACCAGTTTACCAGCCGCAAAAAAAATGCCGATCGGCAGCAAGCTACCGGACGGCATGGAGGTTTTCCACTGGCATGGGGACACCTTCACCATCCCAAAAGGCGCCGTACACCTGATGCGCAGTAAAGCCTGCGAAAACCAGGCCTTTCTCTATGGCGACCGGGTTCTGGCACTCCAGTTCCATTTGGAAACCACCCGACAGAGTGCCGCGGCCCTCATTGAACACTGCGCCGATGACCTGACGGCGGCACCCTTTATCCAGAACGCTGAGACCATACTGAAAAACAGCGACCGGTTCCGGCACATCAATCGGTACATGGCGGCAATCCTGAATTATCTTTCAGGTTTACCGAAGCATGGGTGATCGCAAACCAGGAGCAAACACACGATTACCTCGTTGCCTATTCCACTGGATTAGTTGACGTGTAACGATCAGCATTGGCCTGCGGCAAACTGATTGTTATGACCCGGCATGGTAACGCTGCAGCGACTTGACCTCAGCATCGCCTTTCCTCCGGGCAGCTACCCCTTTGGCGGCCGCCAGGGCAGCTGCCGTAGTCGTCATAAATGGCACCTTGTAATTGATTGCCGCCTTCCGAATATAGGCGTCATCTTCCTGGCTGCGTTTCCCCTTGGGAGTATTGACAATCAGCTGAATCTCGCCATTTTTGATGGCATCAATGATATTGGGCCGGCCCTGTTTCAGCTTAAGGATGCAGGTGGCGGCAATCCCCTGTTGCTGCAGGAATCGGCAGGTACCTTCGGTGGCCAGGATTGCAAACCCCAGCTCACGAAACTGCCGGGCGGCCTCGATAACTCCCGGCTTATCCCGCTCGGCAATGGTGATCAGCACCGTGCCGCCCAGCGGCAGGACCGACTGGGTGGCCTCCTGGACCTTAAAGAAAGCCAGGCCAAAAGAGTCAGCCATCCCCAGCACCTCGCCGGTGGAACGCATCTCCGGCCCCAGCACCGGGTCGACTTCGGGAAACATATTGAAGGGAAAAACCGCTTCCTTAACCCCAAAATGAGCAAACGGTTTCACTTCCAACCCCAGGTCAGTCAGCTTTCTGCCCAACATCACCTCGGTCGCATGACGGGCCATGGAAAGATTGCAGACCTTCGAAACCAGCGGCACCGTCCGCGAAGCCCGCGGGTTGGCTTCAAGGATATACACCGTGTCATGGGCAATGGCATACTGGATATTCATCAGGCCGATCACCCCCAGTTCTACGGCAATCTTCCTGGTATACTCCTTGATGGTTTCTATATGTTTCGGAGCAATGCTCACCGGGGGGATGACGCAGGCCGAATCACCGGAATGGACCCCGGCCAGTTCAATATGCTCCATGACCGCCGGCACCAGGGCATCAGTGCCATCGGCAATGGCATCAGCCTCCGCCTCAATGGCATTTTCTAAAAACTTATCGATCAGGATCGGTCGTGCCGGAGAAACATCAACAGCAACCTGGAGATAGTGACGCAGCATTTCCTCATCATAGATCACTTCCATCGCCCGTCCGCCAAGAACATAGGACGGCCTGACCATCAACGGATAACCAATCTCAGCAGCAATTTCCAGGGCCTCATCCAGGTTACTGGCCATCCCCGATTCCGGCTGGGGAATTGCCAGTTTATGCATCATCTGTCGGAAGCGGTCACGATCTTCCGCCAGGTCGATAATTTCCGGCGGCGTCCCCAGCACCTTGACTCCGGCTGCCTCCAGCTCGTTGGCAAGATTCAGCGGCGTTTGGCCGCCAAACTGGACAATCACCCCTGCTGGTTTTTCCTTCTCGTAAATACTCAGCACATCTTCAACGGTAAGCGGCTCAAAATAGAGTTTATCGGACGTATCATAGTCGGTGGATACGGTTTCCGGATTGCAGTTGACCATAATTGATTCATAACCGGCATCACGAATGGCAAACGCCGCGTGAACGCAGCAATAGTCAAATTCAATCCCCTGGCCGATCCGGTTGGGCCCGCCGCCCAGCACCATGATCTTCGGCCGATCGCTGACTGCCACCTGATCGGGCGCATTGTAGGTTGAATAGTAATACGCCGCCTCTTCAACCCCGCTCACCGGTACCGGCTCCCAGGCCTCGGAAAGGCCAAGGTCAATTCTCCGGTTGCGGATCACCTGCTCCTCAATCCCCAGTATTTCAGCCAGATATTTGTCGGCAAAGCCATCCTTTTTCGCCCGGGTCAGCAGCTCATCCGGCAGCACTTTTCCCTTGTGCTGCAGCAGCCGCTCTTCAAGCTCCACCAGTTCCCGCATCTGCTCGAGAAACCAGGCTTTAATATGGGTCCTGGCATGCAATTTATCGATAGTCGCCCCCTGACGCAACGCTTCATAGAGGATAAACTGACGTTCACTGCTGGGTTCCTGCAAGAGCTGCAGCAGTTCCTCCAAAGGTTTCTGATGGTAATCCTTCGCAAAACCGAGCCCATAGCGGCCGATCTCCAGGGAGCGGATGGCCTTCTGCAGCGCCTCTTTATAATTTTTACCGATGCTCATCACCTCACCGACGGCCCGCATCTGGGTTCCCAGCTTATCCTCAACCCCGGCAAACTTTTCAAAGGCCCAGCGGGCAAACTTGACCACCACATACTCTCCGGACGGCGTATATTTTTCCAGAGTGCCATCCCGCCAATAGGGAATTTCATCCATGGTCAAGCCACCGGCCAGCAGGGCGGAAACATAGGCGATGGGAAAACCGGTGGCCTTGGAAGCCAAAGCCGAAGATCGCGACGTACGGGGGTTGATTTCGATCACCACCACCCGTCCAGTCTTGGGATCGTGGGCAAACTGAACATTGGTGCCGCCGATAACCTCAATGGCGTCAACGATATCGTAAGAATACTGCTGCAGGCGATCCTGCAGATCCCGGGAGATGGTCAGCATCGGGGCCGTACAGTAGGAGTCACCGGTATGCACCCCCATGGCATCCACATTCTCGATAAAGCAAACGGTGATTTTCTGGTTCTTGGCATCCCTGACAACTTCCAGTTCCAGCTCCTCCCAGCCCAGCACCGACTCCTCCACCAGCACCTGGTTCACCAGACTGGCGGCCAGCCCGCGGGCACAAACCGTCCGCAGCTCATCGACATTATAACCCAGACCGCCGCCGGTGCCGCCCATGGTGTAGGCCGGCCGCAAAACGACCGGATAGCCCAGATATCTGGCCACCTGCTCGGCCTCATCAACACTGTTGACCGCTTTGCTGCGTGGCATCTCGATACCCAGGCGATCCATGGTATTCTTAAAGGCAGTTCGATCTTCCCCTCGCTCTATGGCATCGATATTGACGCCAATAACCTTGACGTCATATTTTCCCAGGATGCCTTCCCTGGCCAGCTCTGAAGCGAGATTGAGGGCCGACTGCCCCCCCAGGTTCGGCAGCAGAGCATCGGGCCTTTCGGCGACAATGATCTTTTCCATCGTTTTGAGATTCAGCGGCTCGATATACGTCACATCGGCAGTACCGGGGTCAGTCATGATGGTGGCCGGATTGGAATTGACCAGGATAATCTCATAGCCCAGAGACCTCAGGGCCTTGCAGGCCTGGGTACCTGAATAATCAAACTCACAGGCCTGCCCGATAATGATCGGCCCGGAGCCAATAATCATGACTTTCTGAATATCTTCACGCTTCGGCATCTCACTCCTCCTGCATCGAAAAAACCATTATCGAACCATGCACCGTTATGTCCTGACATCATAACCCACATTGCACCCGATCATAATCAGTGGTCAACAAAAAAGAAACCAAAAAAGGAGGCGGACCCGCATAGTCCGCCTCCCTCGTATCAAACGTTTGGCACCATGTTCCCGGCTACGCCTTCAAAATCCTCTTGGCAGCGTCATCGAGGACATCGGTAACAAAGGGAATTCCGGTTTCTCTTTCAGTTTCCCGGTTGCCGGAAAAGATCTCATCGCGGGTAATTTCACTGACGTTGAATTTCCGCGCCCCGGCCAGGAGCTGCTGCAGGCCGGCGGCCAGTTTATCAGCCAGGGTATACATGGCAATGGCACCGTAGGGGATATTCTTCATCTCATCGGCGCCAACCTTTTTCTGCACTTCATAGTAGCCGGCAAAAATCTCATCGGCTGTGCGGCCATACTGGGCTACGTTCGGCGGCAGTTCACTCCAGTTGCCGTTCAGGCGTGCTCTTTCCTCAGGCTTGACCACCCCCTCCACATTGGAACCCAGATAGCCGGGAATCATCACCGCCCGGCCCATCAGAGCCAGCTTGGCGAACGGCGCCCCCAGTGCCAGGGCTTTGAAAATGTGGTCTTCCCGCGCCAGACCGCCGCCCAGGCACAGATCAACAACCTTGGAACCCTGGTTGGCCAGAATGCTGGCATATTCATAGGTCTTGGCATGGAGGTGAATGGAGGGAACTCCCCAGGTTTCCATCATATTCCAGGGGCTCATACCGGTGCCGCCGCCGGAACCGTCAATGGTCAGCAGGTCAAGCTTGGCCTCGGTGGCAAACTTGATGGCCATCGCCAAGGCTTCCATACCATAGGAACCGGTCTTCAAGGTTATCCGCTTATAGCCGAGCTTGCGGAGATAATCCACCGAATTCATGAAATCGGCCTTCACTTCATCAACATCGGAAAGGCCCGTATAACCCAGGCGGCTGTGGCGGGCAAAGGACTTGATCGCCCCATGGTTGAAGGCTTCCTGAACTTCCGGTTTGTAAGGGTCGGGATCGACGATATAGCCACGGTCCTTGAGGAACTTGGCATATTCCACCGAGGTCACCTGGATTTCGCCGCCGATGTCCTTGGCTCCCTGGCCCCACTTCAACTCAATAATGACTTTGTCACCATATTTGTCGACGATGTATTCAGCGACGCCGTTGCGGGTATCTTCAACATTCATTTGGACGATGATCGCCCCGTAGCCGTCATAGTAGCGCAGGAAGGTGTCTACCCGCCGGTTCAGTTCCGGTGAATTGATTATTTTACCCTTCTCAAGGATAGATTCCTTGTCGACACCAACAACATTCTCACCAACGACGATGGGAAAACCCACCAGGGCGGCACCGACCGCAAAGGACTCCCAATACTTGGCGGCGATAAAGGTGGAACCCAGCGCTCCAGAAAGCAGGGGTATTCTGGTTTTGGTCTTCACCTCATTGCCGAACTCGGTTTCAATGTTGACGTTGGGGAATATACAGTCATCCTCGGAATGGGACAGGCCCTGGGGCAGACCGCTGGAACCGTAGTTATAGCCTTGAATTCGCAGGGCATTATAGTTCACCCCCACATGGGTGGTATTGGCGCTGCCGGCGGTAATGGAACCGAAATCCCGCGGATAGAGCAGCTTCCGTCCCCGGATACTGGAAAGCCAGGTTTCACATTTTCCCTTGCAGTCAGCCCGGCACAAGGTACACAGACCGGATTCACAAGGGTTGCCCCGATTAACCGTTCCTAAAGCATCATTTGATTTCGGCCATTCAATCATTATCTTCCCTCCTCTAGCATCAAGCATATCTGGCAATTGATTGCCATAAAAACCCTGGTTTTTGCCCCTATCACCTTGGCAAAGACATGTCAAATAAATAATAATGTCAAAGATTACGCTTGCCTACCCGGATCAGGCCGACTGCCGGGATATTCGGCATTATTGCCAATAATCATTAAGTAAAACGTTTTTCTAGCTCCGGCAACCAATAATCGTCAAGCAGGCTAACTACAGGACAATTGTTGACTTTTTTCTGCTGGTCGGATAGAAACCAAACTCCATGGACAGTAAAATAAAAAAGAAGCATTTGGCAATTTTGCGGATTCTGAAGAAAGTCGACAGCCCCATCAGCAGCGCCGTAATCACCGAAGAGCTGATCAACATGGGCCTTGACATCAGCGAACGCACGGTGAGGCTCTACCTGCAGCAGCTTGACCGGGCAGGCTTCACCCGCAATTTTGGTAAACGGGGACGGTTAATCAGCGAAGCAGGTCTCAACGAACTGGCTTCATCGCAGATCATGGATCGGGTGGGGTTTCTGTCGGCAAAAATTGACCAGATGACCTACCGGATGAATTTTGATCTCGACAACCGCAGCGGTACGGTGGTGATCAATTTTACCATGGTTAAACCGGCAGACCTGCTGGTGTGCGCCGATGAAATCAAGCAGGTCTTTGCCCAGGGTTATGCCATGGGGCAATTTCTCACTCTGCTGGCCCCGGGAGAACGACTCGGCGAAATTATTGTCCCCCCTGGCTTGGTTGGGGTCGGCACTGTCTGCTCCATAACGCTGAACGGGGTATTGCTCAAGTATGGCATTCCCACCACCTCCCGCTTCGGCGGCTTACTGGAGCTCAAAAACCGGAAAGCCACCCGCTTTGTTGAAATCATCACCTACGACGGCACCAGCATCGACCCGCTGGAGGTTTTTATCCGCAGCGGCATGACCAATTACCGGGGGGCCATCACCAGCGGCAACGGCCGCATCGGCGCCAGCTTTCGCGAATTCCCCGCCGGCAGCCGGGAGTTGGTGGACAACCTGGCCAAAAGGCTGGCCAAAGCAGGACTCGGGGGATTTATGAGTCTCGGCCGTCCCGGCCTGCCCCTTTTTGAAATTCCGGTGAGCCAGGGCAGGTTCGGCGCCGTGGTCATTGGCGGACTCAACCCGGTTTCCATCCTTGAAGAAACCGGGCACCGGGTGTTTTCCCGCGCGCTGGCGGGCCTGATGGAATTTGACCGGCTGTTTCACTTTGAAGAATTGACCGATCGCCTGCAAGCCATGAAGACCGGGTAACGTTTCCAGAAGATCAACCGGCCAGGGAAGATTAACCACGAGAAGATCCATTATTGACATAATTGGTCAGACACCCTATAATAATTGGCTTTTTGCAAAGATACCGGGAAATTGAAACAACGGGTTGCCTTCCCGAACCAACAACAGAGGAGCAGCATATGTGCCGGCTGAGCGCCATCATTGCAGATGAGTATTTTTCCCCCATGGAAAATATCATGGCCCTGGAAACCATGAAAGAGGGACATGACGGCTCCGGACTGGGGCTGATTCTCCGCAACCTGGGCGGAGCATTCGAAGAACTGAAAGAGAACCCCATTCTCTCGGGCATCTGCTCAAAAGATTCGATCCCGGTACTGGATGAGCACATGGTCAAGCTGGGGTTCAAAACCAAGCATCTGTGGACGCCAAAAATAACCTTGAAAAAGGGAATGGCCATCAAAAAGCGCGATTTCTATTTTGCCCGCGCCTATGAATACCCCGACTGGGCCCAGGATGCCGACCGGCAGACCAAAGAGAGTCTGCTGCTGAAAACCAGGCTGGAACTGCGCAACATGGGGATTGCCGATGACAGCATGTACATCTTTTCCTTCTGGCCCGACCTCATTACCCTGAAGGAGGTGGGGGATCCCTTGGAGGTAGGCGAATTTTTCGGTCTGGATACCAAACCGCTGCTGGCCAAGACAATCCTGGCCCAGGGGCGGCAGAATACCAATTACGCCATCAACCTCTACGCCTGTCATCCCTTTTTCCTCCAGGGAAGCGGCACGATGACCAACGGCGAGAATACCGCGTTCATCCCCATCCGCGAATTCTTGACTGGCCGGGGTTTTCCCGGCTACGTCGGCTATCGCAGCGACAGCGAGGTTTTCGCCCACATCCTCCATTACATGCGCCATGAATTGGGGCTGCCATTGAAATATTACAAGGATGTCATTACCCCGCTCTTCGATCAGGAGATGGATGAACGCACCGACCGCCAGGCGATTCAACTGCTGAAGCGGGTTTTGCGGCCTTTGACGATTGACGGCCCCAACTGCGTCATCGGCATCGACCAGGATGGCACCATCTTCATGGCCCAGGATGCCAAGAAACTCCGCCCCGGGGCGGTGGGCGGCGTGCCGGGCAAGTTTGCCCTGATGTCGGAAGTCTGCGGCCTGGATGCCGCGATTCCCCAAAGGGATACCAGCAAAGATGTGTTCCCGATGAAATATGACATGGTGATGATTGCTGAAGATGCAAAGGAGATACAGGTATGGAATCAAAAACACGGCTCGATGTCAACGGTCAGCTATCAGTAAAAGACCTGCCGTATATCATTCACTGGAGCCCTGAGAAATGTACCCGGTGCGGCAAGTGCACCTCGGTCTGCCCCAACAGCGCCATTGAACCGGGGGTGTTTGTCCGCCACCTGGTTACCTCCGAGGGCCCCCTGCCGATGCCGGCAACGGTGCGGACGACCTATCATGGGATCAAGCAGATTACTGACATTGAGCGCTACTGCGTCGGCTGCGGCATGTGCGCCCTGGTCTGCCCCAATGACGCCATCTATCCCGAGTACAACCCGGCCAACAAATTCCTGATCAATAAAAATCACGGCGGCATACCCTTCAAGCGGGGTGGCCGTCGTAATGATCCGGGGAAATCGACGCTCGATAAAATCAAATTCACCCGCATTTCCATGCTGACCGACCCGGCGTTGGATGCCGGCCGCCACGAGTTTTACATCAGGACCCTGCTGGGACGCAATCTCTCTCCCGATCAGCTACCCCTGACCGTCAAAGATGGGGGCCTGTTACTGGATGAGACAGCCTATATACCGCCGGTACGGGAAATCTTTCCGATCCGCATCGGCGGCATGTCTTTCGGCGCCCTGTCACCCAACATGTGGGAAGGACTGGCCATGGGGGTTGCCTACCTCAATGAAGTGGAAAATATCCCGGTGGTCATGTGTACCGGCGAAGGCGGCATGCCGCCCCGGCTGCTCAAATCACGTTTCCTGAAATACTTCATTCTCCAGATTGCCTCCGGTTACTTCGGCTGGGATGAAATCATTCACGCCATCCCGCATATGAAGGAAGATCCGGCGGCCATTGAAATAAAGTACGGCCAGGGGGCCAAGCCGGGAGACGGCGGTCTGCTGATGGCCTTTAAAGTTCTTGACCTGATTGCCAAAGTGCGGGGCGTCCCGATGCAGGTGGATCTGGCCTCACCGCCCACCCACCAGACCAAATACTCCATCGAAGAGGCAGTGGCCAAAATGGTGACTGCCATGTCCATGGCTTTCGGCTTCCGGGTGCCGGTCTACCCGAAAATTTCAGGCACCAAAACTGCCCTGGCGGTGCTCAACAACTTGGCCCGTAATCCCTTCGCCGCCGCCCTGACCATTGATGGTGAAGATGGCGGCACCGGCGCAGCCTATAACGTTTCCATGGATAAGATGGGGCATCCCATCGCTTCCAACCTGCGGGAATGTTATCTAAACCTGGTGAGAATCGGCAAGCAGAACGAGCTGCCCCTGTTCGCTGCCGGCGGGGTCGGCAAGACAGGCAACCTGGCGGCCAACGCTGCTGCGCTGATCATGCTCGGCGCGTCAGGAGTGGATTGCGGCAAGTATGTGATGCAGGCTGCCGCCGGCTGTCTGGGAGACGAACAGAACCGCTGCAACCTCTGCAACATCGGCCGCTGCCCGAAAGGAATCACCACCCAGAACCCCCGGCTCTACCGCCGGCTTGATCCTGATCTGGTGGCTGAACGGCTGGTAGATGCTTTCAAGGCGGCCGACAGCGAACTGAAGAAGATCTTCGCACCCATGGGCCGTAGCACCCAGCTGCCAATCGGCATGTCCGACGGCTTGAGCATCGATGATAAAGCTATTGCCGAACAGCTGCAGATTGATTATGCCTGTTAAACGCATACGATAGCAAAGAAATTCAGAGCTGATAAACCTCACCACAAGTCCAAACCTGATGGACGGTCACCCATAAGGAATGTTCGATGCATACCATTCAAGGACTGATTGACGGCAAACGGGTTCCCTCCAAGGAACTGGAAGAGACTATTCAACGGGCAATTCACAACGGCTATCGCCAGCTGGAAATTGTTGCTGACGGCCAGCATGGCATTGGTGGCCGCATCTGGCCTTCACCAGACAAAACATCCATTAGTGTCACAGGGACGTCTGGCCAGCGGTTGGCGGGCATGGGAATGCTGGGCACCGACATTGTCGTCCACGGGTCCTGTTCCGATGATGTGGGCTGGCTCAACTGCGGCGCCACGATTACGGTTCTCGGAGATGTTGCTAATGGAGCTCATAACGCCGGCGCCCAGGGCATTCTCTATGTCCAGGGAGGGGGCGGCGCCCGCTGCGACACCATGACCAAGTTCAATCCCCGCTTTGAGCCGCTTCAGTCATGGTATTTCCGCGATGTGGGCGACTCCTTTGCTGAATTCAAGGCCGGCGGCATTGCGGTGGTCTGCGGGGTCAACCCCCGGCATGCCGACAACATCCTCGGCTACCGCCCCTGCGTCGGCATGGTGGGCGGCACCATCTATTTCCGCGGGCCGACAACCGGCCATAGCAGCAGTGATGTCAAGATTGCACCCTTGACCGATGCCGATTGGCAGTGGCTGACCACCCAGATGAAGCCATACCTCAAGGCTATCGACCGCCTGTCATACCTTGAGGAGTTGAGTCACCGCAATGAATGGCAGAAAATTGTCGCCTTGTCACCCCTGGAACGGGGCGATCTGGACAAAAAGCGGCTGCCGATGGATCAGTTCCGCCTGCAGACCTGGGAACAGGAGGTGGGTCAGGGGGGCATTGTCGGTGACCTGCTTGACGTTGAACGGACCATCATCCCCTATATCGTCAGCGGTGATGACCGGCGGCAGTTCCCCAGTTGGGACAATGGCCGGTTTCTGGCCCCCTGCGCCTATAGCTGCCCGACGGAAATTCCCACCCATGAGCGCACCCATCTGCTGCGAGAGGGCAAAACCCAGGAAGCTCTTGATCTGATTCTCCAGTACTCACCCTTTCCCGGGACGGTCTGCGGCCAGGTCTGCCCCAACCCCTGCATGGATGCCTGTACCCGCGGTGTTCTTTTGAAGGAACCGGTGGATATCGCCCTCTTGGGCAGCCTCAGCCTGCAGACCAATGCCCCGGAAAAGGCAACTGCCCGGGCGGAAAAGGTTGCGGTAATCGGTGGCGGTCCCGGCGGCATTGCTGCCGCCTGGCACCTGCTGCTGGCCGGGGTTCAGGTTTCGCTGTACGAGCGTGAGGAAGCATTGGGGGGCAAGATCTATCAGTGCATCCCTGAAGATCGCCTGCCGCGGGAGATCCTCCACCATGAACTGGAACGATTTTGCACCCTTGGACCTGACATCCATGTCAACACCAAGGTCGACCGAAAAACCTTTGAGCAGTTTTGCCGGCAGTATGATGCCGTTGTCCTGGCCACCGGGGCCCATGCGCCGCGGGTCATTCCCTTCCCCGGGTATGAAGATGTTATTCCGGGAATTGTTTTTCTCAAGGGAATCAATGCCCGTACCCCCATGAACCTTGAAGGGAAACGGGTGGTTGTTATCGGCGCCGGCAACGTGGGAATGGATATCGCGGTCGAAGCCTACAACCAGAGAGCTGCCTCCGTAATCGCCGTCGACATCCAGGAGCCCGCCAGCTTCGGCAAGGAACAGCAGATGGCCAAAGCGCTGGGAACCCAGATACTCTTTCCCAAATTTACCGATCGTTACAGCAAAGCCGATAACAAGCTCTACTTCAAAGACGGCAGTGATTTGGATGCCGACGTGGTCATGATCTCCATCGGTGAAACTCCGGAACTGGAATACCTGCCTGAGGGGGTGGAACTTTTCAAAGGCTACGTCAAAGCCGATTCCCTCTGCCGCACCACTATTGACCGGCTCTATGCCATCGGTGATGTGGCCAAGCCGGGACTCATTACCCACGCCCTCGGCAACGGCCTGCAGGCGGCCAGGACTATTTTGGCTGATTTCGACAGCCGGCCGGCGGCCGCCAGAAGCGATGAGATGGTCAACTACGATACTATCTGTCCGCAATACTACGAGAAGGAGCGGCTGCCCCAACCCAAGGATGGCGATACGGAAGCCCTGAAATGCATGTCCTGCGGACTCTGCCGGGACTGCGGGATCTGTGAGCAGACCTGTTACTGGGGAGCCATCTCCCGTCAGGAAACGGAAGATGGCGGCTATGAATATGTGGTAGATGACAACCTCTGCATTGGCTGTGGTTTTTGCGCAGCCGTCTGCCCATGTGGCATCTGGCAGATGAATATGGTTGAGGATCATAATTTTTAGCAGCCCACACAGCAACAGTTTACAAATGCCAGAAAAAACAGCCCGGAAGAAACCTTCCGGGCTGTTTTTATATAACGCCTGCTGCGTGCCGCTTTTCTGGCTAAAAAACCCGAAATACCAGCCGGTTCAAGCGCGGATTCATCCTCAGTCAACGGCCCTGGGCATGAGACAACCCTGGCCAAACGCAAAAGATAGCCGCTTGCTACTTTTTAAAATACTCTTTCTTAAGACCCAGCATTTTCATCTTATTGTAGAGGCTGCGGGGATGGATGCCGGCCATCCTGGCCGCCTCGCCAATACGCCCTGAACTTTTTTTCAGCACCATCTCCAGGTAGAGCCGTTCAACCTGGGACAGTATGTCTGCCTGAACCTGCGGCAAGGTAAGTCCATCCCAGGCGCTGGGATCACCGTTGTCTGAAAGCAGAATTTTGCCACTAATCTGCGGAGTCCCATGAAAAATGCTGGGCAGGTCCCTGGTGGTTATTTCCCTGCCCTTGCCAAGCAGCATCGCCCTTTCCAGGACGTTCATCAGTTCACGGACATTTCCCGGCCAGTCATAACTGCACAGCGCCTTCATAGCTTCTTCGGAGATCTCCTGCGGACCACGACCGACCTTTTTAAGCAGTGAGCGAACAAATGCTTCGGCCATGAAAGGAATATCATTCTTCCGCTGCCTCAGGGGTGGGATTGTCAAGGTTACGACATTCAATCGGTAATAGAGATCGCTGCGAAAATTTCCCTGGGCCACCTCCTTCTCGAGGTCACGGTTGGTGGCAGCAATGATTCTGACATCCACCCAGAGAGGTTTTTCACCACCTACCGGGGTCACTTCAAAATCCTGCAAAACCCGCAACAGTTTGGCCTGCATATGGAGCGGCATATCGCCGATTTCATCAAGAAAAATAGTTCCCTGATGAGCCAGTTCAAAGGCGCCCCGCCGCGATCTTACAGCACCGGTAAAGGCGCCCCGCTCATGGCCAAAAAGCTCACTTTCCAGCAGCTGATCGGGAACGGCTGCCGTATTGACGGTAATAAACGGGCCAGCGGAGCGTTGACTTTCAGCATGAATGACCTTGGCCAGGTGTTCCTTGCCAACCCCGGTTTCACCCAGGATCAGCAGGGCGGAATCGCTGGGGATAATCTGCTGAACCTCGGCCATAAAAAACTGCATTTCCTGGGATTTGGAAAAAAAATCACTGATTTTTGGCTTAATGCGACCTTGCCGGTCATAACGGTCGTCAAGGTTGAACTGCCGCCTGGATTCCAGGATGCTTTCAATGGCCTCTCTCAGGCTGTTAACCGAAATCCCGGCATAGAGTACGACGTCAGCACCGGCAGCAATGAGACTGGCACTCTCTTCGGATGAATCACTATCACTGAGAATGACGGTAATCGGCCTTTCCGGCAGATTGTTGAGCAATGCAAGACTTGATTCCAAAGGCGGCGGTATCAGAGATTCATTGATAACCAGAATATCGCCGCAGCCATCAACCAGTTTGCGCCAGGGTTTTTGCAACTGGCCATAGGCTTTGGTCTGCACACCGGCTTTATCAAGATGTGCTTCAAGATACCTTTCGGCCTTCCGGTTTTTTATTCCCAATATGACACGCGGGAGCATCAGTACATTCCTCCAAATCAGAAAAGTTATTCCTTTTTTTTCTTACGCTTGCCAAGCTTAAATATTTTTGTAATTTAATTTCAAGTACTTACAAAAATGGTTGTCATAGCTATCGCTGGTTATGCGCCATGTCCATACATAATTAAGAATTAGAATACTCTTTTTAAAAAAAATGGAAAGATAATTCTGTTTATTTCCCTGTTGGAACACCTCTTTTTATGGAAAAAATGATTTTCAACAGGGCAGGCAGCGCATACTGGGGCTGCAACTGCTTGGCACGCAATATGCTAAATGGCCATTTCTCCCCTTTCCCGCCATTCAACTGGAGAGGCTGTCACCCTGCACTCTGGACCTCTGGGAATGAATTTGAACACTATGGCCATGAAGAGTTGAAGATGGACGATGAACGCTTGAACGAAGGCAGGAAGCCCAAAAAAAAGAAAAGCAGTCCGGCAGATTTGGCCGATTTGCAAAGAGATGACCGCTTGCATGATATGACTGATGAAGATCGCCTGCTTTTTCGCAAAAAAAGAGGTAAACGGTTGCGGCGCCGGGATAATCTTAAAGAAAATTTTTGGAAAGAATAAGAAAACCGCCATTGCAGCTGCATATCTGCTGCAACAAAAAAGGAGGAAAAGGTAATGATGGAACCCCTATCAGCATTGGCTATTGACCAACAACTGCCAGACGTTGGCTTGGACGTATGGGGCATCGCCTCGGCAATTGATATTTATGACTGCGATCCGGAAAAGATCCGTGACGCTGATTATATACGCACGTTTGTCGCCGAGCTTTGTGATTTTATTGAGATGAGGCGTTTTGGCGAGACGCAGGTGGTACATTTCGGCGAGGATGAAAAGGTAGCCGGCTACTCCATGGTTCAGCTGATCGAAACGTCACTGATCTCAGCACATTTTGCCAACCTGACCAATGCCACCTACCTTGATGTTTTCAGCTGCAAAGCATACGATCCGGAAGCGGTTCGCCACTTTTCACAGCAGTGGTTCGGGGGAAAATTCAGCACGCTCAACGTTACCTTCAGGCGCTGAGAGATGATCAGCATACGAGCGACAAGCGACCTGGAGGAATGTCACCGGCTGTGGAAAAACCACTGGCCCCGGGAGTGCCTTTTTGATCTCTGGCAACTCCGCACAGCTTTTTTGGCGCCTTTCGGGAGACAGCCATTTTTCCTGGTTGCCGAAGGCGGCGGAAAACCGCTCGGCTTGTTGGCGCTCAGCTGGATTGCGGAAAAGGGTTACTATGGTCATTTCCCCGGGGAACTCTGGAACGGCAAAACCTGGCTTGAACAGAACAAAATCATTGCCGCCTCACCAACGGTCAGCTCAGCCCTGGTGGATGCTGTTCCGGGACCGGTGCATGTGCGCTATCTGCAGCCTGGCTACTGCAACCTGCCAGATCAACCGGTACAACATGATGAAACCGGCTATCTTTTTTCCCCCGCTGATTTCAACTTCTCTTTCGCCACCTATCTGGCCCATTTTCCCGGCAAGACACGGCGGAAAATAGAGCGAGAAACCAGGGCAATCAACAGTCAGGGGGTTGTCATCAGCCATAACCAGCTTGCCGATGTGGAGAAGTTATTCACTCTCAACCTGGAGGCTTACAAAGAGTGGTCCTACTTTGCCGATGAACGGTTTGCCCGGGCTTTTGAAAACCTTGTTGCATGGCTCTGGGATCAGGGTCTTCTGCGCCTGACCTCTGTGCGCATTGGCGGTAAACTGGCGGCGGTTGACCTGGGAGCCGTCTGGCAGGGCACCTACACACTGCTGGCCGGTGGCACCAATGGCGCTTTCCCCGGGGTTGCCAAGGTGATTAATCTCCACCATCTCGAATGGTCGTGTGCACAACGGATCAAGCTGGTGGATTTTCTGTGTGGAGACTTCAACTGGAAAGAACGTTTCCGCCTGACAGCCCGGCCATTGTATGCCTTCTCGAACATGCAGGCGATAGATGAGCCGCTGGACGGGCGAGAGGAGGAAATTGCCCATGCCTGCTGACCGCCAGGTCTGCGTTGTCGGCACGACCTCCGACTACATTGACTGGATCAGGCTGCACCACCCCGGTGAAGCCTTTTTTCTTACAGACCGGCTTCATCGCCTGCAGGCCAGGGAAGCAGCACCTGATGCGGCCGAAGAGTTGCTTTGCAATCTTGCCGACTACGAGGACGTGCGGCGGAGTCTACGGCAGCAGATCACCACCTACGGCTTGCACCTTGAGGGCATCGCCTGTTTCGACTGCGAGTCACTGGAGCTTGCCGCTCTGCTGGCAAAAGAGCATGGTTTCCCTTACGTTTCGCCCCACAGCATTGAAGTTTGTCGGGATAAATGGGCAACCAAAAAAATCTGGCAGCAACAGGGCATCCGCTGCCCGCTGGTCAACCAGGTTTCATCTGCCGCCGACATCGCCACATTTATGGCAAACAAGGCCGGAGCATACGTCTTGAAGCCGCTTTCCGGCAGCGGCAGCGAGCTGGTTTTTCACTGCAGTGATATGGATCAGGGGAAACGGTGCCTGCAGATCATGCATGGGGCCTTGAGGAATAAGGCAACGCATCGTTTATATCGCGCAGGCCACAACGGTCCTGATACCATTGTCATTGAAGAATATATTGCGGGTCCTGAGTTCAGCGCTGACTTCCTGATTGACGAAGAAGGGGTTGAGATCATCCGGCTGACGGAAAAAAGCAAGGCCTCCCAAGCGCCGTTCGGCACCATCCGGGGATACCGGCTGCTGTCCTCGCCGCCAGCGCCGGTCAGCATCGACAAGCTTTGCGGTATTTTTGCCCAGGCAGCCAGGGCCTTGGAGATTTCGCGGGCCATCTGCATGGTCGATTTCATCATCAGCAACGGCGAGATCGTCCTGCTGGAATTAACCCCGAGGCCGGGGGGAGACTGCCTGCCGGCGCTGCTTCGTGCAGCCAGCGGATTTGACATTTTGGGTTTCAGCCTGGCCTTTGCCAGGCACCAGACAATGCAACATCTTCCGCCTCACGATATGCCACCCATGGTCGGGATTCGTTTGCTCGCCCACCGGAGCGGGATTGTCAAACAGATTAACGCTGAGCGCCTGGAGCGCGACCCCCGGGTGCGCGACCTCGCCATCATCCGTTCAGCCGGACATCGCATCTGCCTGCCGCCGGAAGATTATGATTCCTGGCTTCTCGGACACCTTGTTTTCATGCCGGCCGAGAAACCGGGATGGGTGGAACAAGGTCAGTCCATGGCCGACCAACTGACGGTTGAGATGGTTTCCTAAAGACTGGATGATAGCAGCCATGAACGAGTACATCTGCCCCTCGGGGGAGTTAGCAGAAACTATTCCCCACCTGCCGCAGGCGGAGGTCAAGAGCTATTGCGCCCGTTATTTCAGACACCGCGAGCTGTATCTTGAGAAAGCCAAACAGGCCAATGGCGCTTGTTACCTGCTTGACCGCCCTGCCCTCAAAGAAAGGGCCCAGCAATTCCAGACCACCTTCTCATCGGTCTTGCCGCATGTCGCCAGTTATTATGCGGTGAAAAGCAATAACTATCCGGAAATCGCCAGAACGATGCTGTACATGGGATTCGGCTTGGATGTCTCCAGCGGCAGCGAGCTGCAGATGGCCCTGGAACTCAATGCCAGCGACATTGTCTTCAGCGGACCCGGCAAAACCGAAGCTGAGTTGGCGCTGGCAGTTACCAATACCAGCCGGACGACCATCCTCATTGACAGTTTTGGTGAGCTTGAACGGCTTGAAAAGATCGCTGCCGAGATGGGGCAAAAGATTCGTGCCGGTGTCCGCCTGACAACCATGAACAACGGTCTGTGGCACAAATTCGGCATCCTCCCTGAGACACTGCCCGCTTTTTGGGAAAAGGCTTCCGCTTGCCGGCATATTCAGTTACAGGGGCTGCAGTTTCATACCAGCTGGAACCTTTCACCGACAAACCAATGCACTTTCATAAAAGCTCTGAAGATGATACTCTGTCGCATGTCGCCCAGGTTTCTTGAGCATTTGCAGTTCATCGATGTCGGCGGCGGCTACTGGCCGGAGACGGGTGAGTGGCTGCAGGAGGGCGGCACCAAAAATGGCAGCATCCGCAAGGCATGGGGCGAGGAAGTCAATGCGGCCCACCGCTATTACCGGTTGCCGGCCGCCGGGCTGGATGTTTTCGCTGAAGATCTGGGGCAACTGATTACTGCCGAACTGCTGCCCTTGGTCAAACATTGCCGCATCTGCTTTGAACCTGGCCGGTGGCTCTGCCATGATGCCATGCACCTGCTGCTGCAGGTGGTGGACAAGAAGGCCGAAGATCTGGTGATTACCGACGCCGGCACCAATGCCATCGGCTGGGAACGCTTTGAAAGTGATTATTTCCCGGTTCTCAACCTCTCTCGGCCAGCCCTGGTGGAAAAACCCTGCCATATCCTCGGTTCTCTGTGCACCCCCCATGATGTCTGGGGATACGCCTACTGGGGAGAGGGGATTGAGAGCGGCGATATTCTGATGATTCCCACACAAGGTGCCTACACCTACAGTCTGCGGCAACATTTCATCAAGCCGCTGCCGCCGGTTCTAGCCATCTGAAGTGAAGCTGTTCTGCATAAAACAAACATAGAATATTTCACGAATGCCTGATGAACACATGTACCATAGTTCCTGTAGATTTTCTTGATCCCGGTTCGGTGGCCTTCTGGACGCGCATCGGCATGGCATTGGTTTGCGGGGCGATTGTCGGTTTTGAAAGACAGCTGAGGGGAAAACCGGCGGGCATCAGGACCTGCATCCTGATCTGTCTCGGCACCTGTGTGTTCGTAGGCCTGAGCGCCTGCTATCCTGATCAGGATATTGACCCGACAAGAGTAGTTGGGCAGATTGTCACCGGTGTTGGTTTTCTGGGTGCCGGTGTTATCATTGCCAAGGAAGGGGCGGTTACCGGTGTAACAACGGCGGCAATCATCTGGATGCTGGCCGGGGTCGGAGCCACTATTGGCGTCGGCCGCCTGCAGGCTGCTCTGAGTGTAACCATCGTGACCGTTGCGGTCCTGCTTGGGGTCGAGTTTCTCGAAACAACGTTTCGTAGGCTTCGCCGCGGTGTTCATGCCCGCAGACCGTTGGCAAAGGATGAACATCATGGGCAGACAGATGGCACCAACCGGCAACAACTGATGATCGACGGGGATAGATTTTCATGAACTATTCATCCATACAGCTTTTGAAGGAGAAACAGCGATGATGCAGGAGAAAGATACTGGCAGCCCTGCAGGGAGCAGAGGTCGTGGTGGTCTGGCAGATATTGCCGTCTGCACTTCCGAAATCTGCTTTATCGACGGCAATGAAGGCCGCCTCATCTATCGCGGTTATGATGTAGGTGACCTCGCTGAGCACAGCACCTTTGAAGAAGTTGCCTATCTGCTCTGGTACGGGTGTCTGCCGCGCCGGACTGAGTACCGGGCATTTCTTGACGGCTTTACCGGCTCCATGACCTTACCGGTGGAAACCATCATGATTCTGCGGATGTTTCCCAAGGCGGCAACGCCGATGGAAGTCTTGCGGACCGCGGTTTCCTCCCTGGGTCATTGGGACCCGGATAGCGGCAACACGGGGCTGGACGCCTGCCTCCGTAAAGCCCAGCGCCTGACGGAGAGAATACCCTTACTGATCGCCGCCCATCAGCGACTGCGCGAAGGCCTTGAACCGGTCAGGCCGCTCGCCGGCAAAAGTATCGCGTATAATTTTCTCTACGCCCTCCGCGCTGAGGAGCCTAAACCTGAGATGGTCCGGGCACTCGATGCCGCCTTGATTCTGCATGCCGACCATGAACTGAACGCATCAACCTTTGCCGCCCGGATCACCGCGGCCACCATGGCCGACCTCTACTCTTCGGTAACCAGTGCGATTGGCACCCTCAAGGGGCCTTTGCATGGCGGCGCCAATGCCGAAGTGATGAAGATGATCGAGGAGATCGGCACGCCGGAAAAGGCGGAAGCGTGGGTTCTGGCGCAGCTGGCGGCAAAAAATAAAATTCCCGGTTTCGGGCACCGGGTCTACCGCTGTGAGGATCCGCGAGCCGGCATTTTACGCCAGCATGCCAAAAAGGTGGCCAAACTGGCGGGAGACCGGCGTTTGTTTGACATAACCCTGGAAGTTGAGCGAGTGATGCTGGCCAACACCACGCTCTTCCCCAACGTCGACCTCTATACCGCATCATTGTATCACGCCATGGGCATCCCGGTCGATCTTTTCACGCCCATATTTGCCATGAGCCGGGTTGTCGGTTGGACGTCGCACATTTTTGAACAGTGGGGCAATAACCGTCTGATCCGTCCGCGGGCCGACTATGTCGGCCCCAAAAAACTAAAGTATGTTCCCATCAAGGATCGTCTCACCTGATCTTCTGGTGTTGAGGTTCCTTGGTTCATTGTCTTATCTGACTGCCAATAGCTGTCAAAATCCAACCACCGTCGGCTACAAACAACAACCATTGGCCACCCGGCGCTTTTCCTCTTCAAAGATCGGTGCCGGGTTGGCATAGGCATAAAGCCGGCCCTGGTAATTTTTGAGAACCACCTGTTCCCCGAGGCTCTGGAGATAATCGGGCAGAAGCGGAATTTTGCCACCGCCACCGGGGGCGTCGATGACATAGGCCGGCACCCCCATTCCCGAAGTGTGACCCCGCAGGGCGCGGATGATTTCAATTCCCTCCTCGACGCTGGTACGGAAGTGGTCGGTCCCCTGCACCATGTCGGCCTGGTAAAGATAGTAGGGTTTCACCCGGATGGCCAGCAGCTTCTGCATCAGCCGCTTCATGACCTCCGGATCATCATTGACCCCCCGCATAAGCACCGTCTGATTCCCCAGCGGGATACCCGCATCGGCCAGCCTTGCACAAGCCTTCGTCGAGATTTCAGTAATTTCATCCGGATGGTTGAAGTGGGTATTAATATAGAGCGGGTGGTAGCGACGCAGGATGCGCGCCAGCGCCGGGGTAATCCGCTGGGGCAGCACCACAGGGACCCGGGTGCCGATGCGGATAATTTCCACACTGGGGATCGCCCTCAACTCCGTGAGAATCCATTCCAGACGCTCGTCACCCAACAGCAGAGGGTCGCCACCGGAAAGGATGACGTCACGGATCTCTGGATGGCTGCGGATATAGGCAATCCCCACCTCGAGGGTCTGGCGGTCAATTACCATGTGCGCACCGCCAACCTTGCGCTTGCGGGTACAGAAACGGCAGTACATGGCACACTCAGAGGAAACCAGAAACAGCACCCGATCCGGATAGCGGTGCACCAGGTTGGGAACCGGGCTCTGGTTCTCTTCTTCAAGGGGATCGACCATGCAGACTGAATCATGCAGTTCCTCCTCGGCGGGAACCGCCTGTTTCCAGATCGGGTCACCAACCGACTTGATCAGACTGAGATAATAGGGATTGACCCGCATCGGATAACGTTCGGCCACCTCCTCAAGGGGACGTGGGTCGACACCGAAAGGCAGGATCAACTCACCGGGACTGGTAATGCTCGCCTGCAACAGTTTCTGCCAGGTTTCCATCATGCTCCGTTCTCCCTGCATACCAAAAAATGCTGGTCATTCATACTTCGTTCATCGCCAGAGTTCTGGCAGATCAAAGGTTTGTACAGCTGCACCATAAACCGGCACAGGTTTCCATCATCAACTACTCTCCCCGGTTGCCACCCCAGGAATATGGCTGGTGGGTTGATCGCTCGGGTTATGGTGCAGCACGGGCGAACACCCGGCGTTTCAGCGCCAAAGAAAGAAGCCGCTCGATTAGCTTGGGATAACTGATGCCGGCGGCAGCGGCGCTGCGGGCCAGACCGGCATCAGGTGAAAGGTCAGGATTTGCGTTGATCTCGAGGATGTAAGGCACGCCGGCGCGCAAGCGGATATCGACCCTGGCATAATCACGGCAATCCAGCAACTTGCAGGCATGCAGGGCGGCATCCTGCACCAGCAGCGTTTCACCGGCGGCAAGCAGCGCCGGGCAGACCGGTTGGGTCTGGCTATACTCCGGTGAATTCTCCAGCCATTTGCCCTCATAGCTGACGATGGCATTCGTGAGACCAGCTTTGAAGACGATCTCGGAAAGGGGCAGCGCCACCATCGGCGCATTGCCGACGACGGCGGCATTAAGCTCGCGGCCACCGATGAACTCCTCTACCAAAGCATCCTGATGGTAAGTATCGTGGACATAGGCTATCCGCCTGGGCAGAGACTGCTCATCGTCAACAATGCTGTCACCGGTAATTCCCAGGGAGGCATCCTCGAAGCGGGGCTTGACGATAAGTGGATAGGCGAGATCCCTGGTCCCCGGGGAAAAAAGCCCCCCTTGGCGCACCAGCACGTAGCCGGGCGTCGGCAGACCGTGGGTCCGCAGGATATCTTTGGTGAGAACTTTATCCTGGGTGAGGCCGAGACAGAAAGGTGCAGCACCAGTATGGGCAACACCAAGCAGATCAAGCAGGGCAGCCACGTGCATTTCCTTGCGGCTGTCACCCCAAAAACCTTCACAGAGGTTGAAGACGACTTCGGTGCTGGACGTGCGCAGTTCCTTGACAAAAGCAAGCAGGTCCGCACCCAACGGAACCAGACTGGCGTCATGCCCAAGCTGGTGCAAAGCGTCCCTGACCGCGCAGGCCTCCTTTTCAGCACCTTCCTCGGAAATCCGGTCAAGAAGCTCGCCTTTGAGCAGGAGGGGGGGAGCCTGGTTAAAGCATATGGCGATATGCATCGTGACCCCCCTGGAACAGATTGCGACGCCGGCTTGCTGCGTCGACCACCGCCAGAATCATCTGCTCGTAGGACAGCCCCGCAGCCCGGGCCGCCTTGGGAAAGCAGCTGTTCTGCTCGGGGAGCGGCAGGATGCCGGGAAGTGGATTCAGTTCAATGATGTTCGGCCGACCATGGCCGTCGAGCCGTACATCGATGCGGCACCAGTCGCGACAGCCCATGGCGGTAAAAGCCCGCCGGCAGATATCTTCAATCCTCTGCTGCAGCAGGGGTTCGAGAGACGCCGGACAGGCAAAGATCTGCAGAGGGTCCTCTTCCCGATCCCAGAGCCACTTGGCTTCATAGGAATAGATTTGGTTAACCCCTGCAGGGAGGGTATGAAAATTGATTTCAACGACGGGCAGTACCCGCAGTCCGGCACCGTTACCCAGCAGGGCCACCGTAAACTCCCGGCCAGGAAGAAACTCTTCCACCAGGACCGGCTGGTGGTAGGTTTCCAGCACCCATTCGATCTGCCGCGCCAGAGCCTTGCGGTCATGCACTAAAGCTCGGTCTGTTACGCCCTTGCTGGAGCCTTCAAGGGTTGGCTTGACCATGAGCGGGTAGCGGAGCCGAAAGGAGAGTTCGGCCATCGATGAAACCACCGCAAAGCGCGGGGTTGGAATGCGATGGTAACTGAGGATCTCCTTGGTACGCCGTTTGTCAAGACAGTTGCCTAAGGTAACCGGATCGCTACCGGTATAGGGAATCCCTAGCATATCCAGCAGGGCGGGAATCTGGGCTTCACGGCTGGCGCCGTTTAAACCTTCCGCAATATTGAAGACCAGATCAGGTCTCAGCTCACGATAGATTTCAAAGGCATTCAGATCGGCATTAACCAGGGTGACCTGATGACGGGATGCCAGAGCTGACTCCACGGCCTTGATGGTGCGGAGGTCATCCCATTCGGCATAGAGATCGGTAGGAGGACGACTGGGAGGCTCTGCTTCTGCCTCACAGACGGGCTCCTCCCGCAAATTGTGGGAAAGCGCAATATTCATCTCATAACCCCTTTTAAAAGCCTTGAGCAAATCCAGTCCCCCAAGGGGGAATCGGAAGGCATTCTCCAGACCCGGATGCCTGGGGCGTGCGGCTATAAAAAGGGGTTACTTTTTACGCTTCGTCTTACGCATGTCCGGGTCGTATACTACTCCGATTTTCTCGCCCTTTACACACCTTTATCAGGCTTGTCAACCAAGAAATGCAGCTGCATAAATCGAACATCCGGACAGTTGAAATACACTCAAGAAAATTGTCCAAACCCTAAGGAAAACCTTTAGGTTTTCACAAGGTACTTACAGTAAACCACCTTGCCGTCACCGGGGGCATAAAAATCGGGGAAGACATTATGCGGTTCATAACCACCCTGTTCATAGAAGGAACGGGTGCTGGCATACTGCAGACGCTGGGAAGTATCAACATAGATGCGCTCACCGCCGGCACTCCTGATATTTTTTTCGGCCTGCTGCAGGAGAATCTTGCCTAGACCCCTGCCTTGGTAGTCGGGATGTACGGCTATCCAATACAGGTCGTAGCCGCTCAGGGTGCAGGGTATGGGACCGTAGCAGACATAGGCAACAAGCCGGCCATAATGTTCAGCCATGATGAAGCGGTAGCCGCTGGCTTCACCTTTTTCCAGCCTCTCTTTGACCAGTTCCACCGCTACCGCCACCTCCTCAGCAGAAAAAAAGCCGGTCACGGCCACCAGCTTGGCCACCCTTTCCAGGTCGGCCTCTTCCATCTCCAGCCGGTAAGTTATCCCCTGAATACTGCTTTTTACCGGCTGGTGGCTGGCAGATGACCATTGCTGGGCAGCCGAGGCAAGACCTTTGAAAAAATGCAACGCATTAAGACCGAGGGTGCGGGTGCGGTAACCGCCCTCCTGAACCACAACCATGGGCAGACCAAGGGCACCAAGCAGTTTACCGTTTTCCTCAAAATCTTTGGCCGCCAGGCTCCAGGTCCCGGTGGGATCACCTTTAGCCGGGTCAAGACCTAGGGCGACCACGACAAAAGCAGGCTTAAACGTTTCAATTCTGTCAAGGGCACCGGTCAATACCTTGCGGAATGCAGAGCCATCAACACTCTCCGGCAAAGGCAGGTTAAGGTTAAACCCATCGCCTTCACCTTCACCGCATTCCTCAGCAAAACCACTGAAATAGGGATAAGCAAAACTCGGATGGCCATGAATGGAAATGGTGAGGACATCGTCGCGCCGGTAAAAAATCTCCTGGGTGCCATTGCCATGATGGTAATCAAGATCGAGCACCACGGTCTTGCCGTAGCCGCTCAGGTAATGAGCCGCAACCGCACTGTTGTTGAAATAGCAGAAGCCGCCGAATACCCGGCTTTCGGCATGATGACCCGGAGGCCGGACGAGGGCATAGGCTATCCGCCGGCCGTTGAGCACCTCGCCAGCGGCAGTCAAGGCGCAATCCACCGCCCGGCGCGCCGCAGGGTAGGCATTGCGGTTGATAGGGGTAAAGGTATCGATGCAATAGTAGCCGGCAAGCACCGACGGCTCCTTTGGGGGCCGGGTCTTGTTGCGGATCGGGAAGATATAGGGATAGAGGGACTTCCCCTCCGGCATCCCGGCACAGGCACGCTTCAGATAATGAACCAGATCGGGGGCATGTACCGGGTAAAGATAGCGATCGGCAAACGACCGCGGCTGTATCTGGACGAATAGGCCACTCTTATCCAACTTTCTGAGGATAGACTGGACGCGCACCGGCGACTCAACATAACCTCGATCACGGACATGGTGGATATCATGGCGGTCGTTCACCACCACGGCAATCTGCTCGGTGATCCGGTTTCCGACCCCGCGGGCTGCCAGTTCCGGCTTCACATAAGTAAACGGGCGCAGCTCTACCGGATCGTCCCGGAACGAGGCAACAACCTTTTCCACATACTCCGGCGGGCAAAGATCGGCGTATTTACGTTCGAGCACGGCCCGGACCACCTTGCGGGCGAAAGTACGGCCAGGCTGTTTACCCCCATCAAGACCGTCGTATACCAGATGGGGCATGCAGGTATCGCCGGCATTTATGGGCGCCTCATAGGCCGTATTGATAATGGGCCGGGCGCCGTACTGTTCATAAAAACGCAGCCTGGCACGGTTTTCCTGCAACAACGTCTGATCAGGACACAACTGCTCAACATCCGGCAAACACTCGAAGAAAAGCCCTTTCACCTTCAGGGCAACAGACTCCTGGCGCACCCTTTCGTACAAGGCGCTGCCGATGCCGGAACCAGCACGTTTGGCAGTTATGGCAATCCAGTCAAGGTAGGTAAAACCCAGGGTCGGGTCATGGAGGAGAATGGCAAAACCATTGACACGACCCTTGGCGTTATCCGCCACAAAAAGAATCGTGCGAAACCGCTGCTTAAAAGGATTGCGCAATCTTTCGCCAATGGATTCAATCTCCTTTTCATCTGCGGCACTGAACCTGGTGCGCAAAATCTCCTTTACCTGGCGAAGCTCTTCTCTGTTGATCGGCAGTGCATCATCGTAGATGCGACGAATGCGCAGCATGGTCTTACTCTCCTAAAGCGCTGGTTAGGCAAAAACCTGCCATTCCCGGTGTAAGGCAGGACGGCCCCCCCCTTCAGCAACACCGCCCCCGGTGGATCGTGTCAATCATCTTTCGCTTCTTTCTTTGCAGTACCCTGAACTTCTCTGCCAGATATTGTTCGTGTCCCGGTCCAGCCAGCAAAGCACCACCATCAATCAGCAGATGACAAAACAACGGATGCACAGTATAGTATTAGAAAAACATGGCTGCTGAGGGGTTGCTGCGCCGGGGAACGTCATGGGATTCCCGCTCCAGCACCCGAAACGGGAACTCCTCCGGCTGCAAAAGGACACAAAAGCAGCAAGTTCCCGGCGCAACGGACAGCATGAGCCTCGCCGCCCAACCAACCGGGCACCCAATGATCATTATATTGCCACAGGAACCGCTGATGAAGCACTGCCTGGATTTAGTTTTATCCCCCGAAGATGCCGCCACCAAGGAACGCTATCTTCAGCATATTGCTCGAGCGCTGAAGATACATCCTCGGCAGATTACTTACAATAAAATTATTCGTAGATCGGTGGATGCGCGGCGCCAGTCGGTGAAAGTGAATATCAGGGTTCTGGTGTGGCATGATGAATTACCACCAGATGAACCGGGGAACGTTTTTACCTACCCGGATGTCCACGGCAAAACCGAAGTGCATATCATCGGTGCAGGTCCGGGCGGCTTATTTGCCGGCCTGCGTTTGATAGAGCTGGGATACAAGCCGGTTATTCTGGAAAGAGGAAAGGATGTCAAAGCCCGCAGACATGATATTGCGGCCATTTATCAACAACAGCAGATAAACCCGGATTCAAACTTCTGCTTTGGCGAAGGGGGGGCCGGAACCTTTTCCGACGGCAAGCTCTATACCCGTTCAAAAAAACGGGGCAGCGTGCAAAAGATTCTTGAGGTCTTGCATTTTCATGGTGCATCTGAAGATATCTTGATTGAAGCGCACCCCCATATAGGCACCAACAAACTGCCGGCCATTGTTCAGGCGCTCCGGGGGAGCATTCTGGCGGCCGGCGGTGAGATCCATTATAACAGCCGCGTCGAAGAGTTCCTGCTTACCAACAATCGGCTCAGCGGCATCAAAACCCAAAACGATACAATTCCGGTTCAGCAGGTCATCCTGGCGGCAGGCCATTCTGCCCGGACTCTATTCACCATGATGAGTGCAAGGGGAATCACTCTCGAGGCAAAACCTTTCGCCATGGGAGTCCGCGTAGAGCATCCACAAGAACTTATCGACCGGCTTCAATACCATGGCAGCGGTCGCGGCGATTATCTGCCAGCGGCCGCCTATGCGCTGGCAACCCAAGTTGCCGGACGGGGCGTCTATTCCTTTTGCATGTGCCCCGGTGGTTATATTGTCCCCGCCGCAACGTCGGACATGGAAATCGTCGTCAACGGCATGTCCTCTGCTGCGCGTCATTCAAAATACGCCAATGCCGGCATGGTAGTCGAAATTCAATTATGCGATATTCCGCAGTTGGATCAAGATAGTGCGTTGGCCGGCCTGCAATTCCAGCAGGAACTGGAGCAGCATGCCAAACTGCATGGCGGGGGAGGGCAGATTGCCCCGGCACAGCGAATAACCGACTTTGTGTCCGGCAGGCTTTCGCAATCACTGCCTGACACCTCCTATCATCCCGGCACGTCAAGCTCCCCATTGCACGAATGGCTGCCGGAACACATTGCAAGACGACTTGCAGAAAGCTTCAAGGCGTTCGACAGGCGCATGAAAGGTTTTTTGACCAGCGAGGCGGTTATCCTGGGGGTTGAATCACGCACTTCATCACCCGTTCGCATCCCGCGCAATCATGAAACCTTGCAGCATATCCACATTGCCAACCTCTACCCGTGCGGCGAAGGCGCCGGCTATGCAGGAGGGATTGTTTCATCGGCGATAGACGGTGAACGGTGCGCTGAAGCCGTCTGCAAAAACATCCTCCAGGCAATGTAGGGCAAGCGGCCCACGGTCCTCAGATGTTGGCCATACCGGCACGCTTCATCTTGGCTGGCTGCCTTTTCAAGATCTTCCGGAACACGGTTCATATCTCTTGAACAACGACTGAAGGATGTCTTGCGACATTCTTTTTTGCCAATTACTGCTTTAGCATCCTCATAACACCCCAGATATTCCTGCGGTTAAAACCTTCCTCTGTCTTGTTCTTGAACAACAATTTTTTAGAAAACATGGGGACCGCCGTGATCAGGACTGTACGGGAACCGTTTTCCAGAGGCTCTGACCCTACGAAGGATGGCCAATACTTCCCGTCTCCTCAGCCCATGAGCGGAACATCACAGGAGTGCTGAACACTGCAGACAGCGCCATCAGGGAACCGGTTTAAAGGTTGAATTAGCTGAACTTTGCTGTTATAACTCCTGCCAGACGAATATTGTCACCTGGATGGTAACGGGCAAAAATACATGTGTGGAATTATCGGAATTTTCAACCACCCCGAGGCCAGCAATCTGGCCTATCTGGGGCTGTATGCCATGCAGCACCGGGGCCAGGAGAGTGCCGGCATTATCTCAACCGACGGCAGTCAGTTTGCCATTCACAAAGGCATGGGTCTGGTTGCTGATATTTTCTCCGAGGAAACCATTGCCAATCTCCCCGGCAACCGGGCCATCGGCCATGTGCGCTATTCCACCGCCGGGGCCAGCAGCCTGGAAAATGCCCAGCCATTTATGATCAATTTTTCCCTGGGCACCCTGGCGATCGCCCACAATGGCAACCTGGTAAATGCCGAAGAGCTTAAAAGATCGCTGGTCAACACCGGTTCCATTTTCCAGTCCTCAATGGATTCCGAAGTGGTTATGCATCTTATCGCCTGTTCCCGGGAACCAAAACTGATCGGCCGGCTGGCCGATTCCTTGAAGCAGGTAAAAGGGGCTTATTCCCTGCTTTTTCTCAATGAACACCAGATGATTGCCGCCCGGGACCCGCGGGCAATCCGGCCCCTGGTGCTGGGAAAGCTCAAGGGTGCCTATATCGTTGCCTCGGAAACCTGCGCCTTTGATCTGCTGGAAGCTGAATTTGTCCGGGAGATAGCTCCCGGTGAAATCCTGACCATTTCCGATCGGGGGATCAAGTCCTATTTTCCCTTCCCCCTTGCCAAAACGGCCCACTGCATTTTTGAATACATCTATTTTGCCCGACCCGACAGTATCATGTTCGGGGAAACCGTCTATGATGTCCGCATCCGCCTGGGTCGCCAACTGGCCCGGGAACACCCGGTTGAAGCGGACATGATTATTCCCATCCCTGATTCCGGTACTCCGGCGGCCCTCGGCTATGCCAAGGAAACCGGCATCCCCTTTGAGCTGGGGCTGATCAGAAACCACTATGTGGGACGCACCTTCATTGAGCCGCAAAGCTCCATTCGCCATTTCGGCGTAAAAATAAAGCTGAACGCCATTAAAAGCATTATTAAGGATAAGCGGGTGATCGTCATTGATGACTCCATTGTCCGGGGAACCACCTCAAGAAAGATCATCAAGATGATCAAGGCGGCCGGCGCCCGTGAGGTCCATGTACGGATCAGCTCGCCCCCCACCGACTATCCCTGCTTTTACGGCATTGACACCCCCAGCAGAGGAGAACTCATTGCTTCCAGCCACACGGTTGAAGATATAAGAAAATACATCACTGCTGACAGCTTGGGTTATATCAGCACAGAGGGATTACGACAGGTTGTGCGCTGTCAGGAGTGCTTCTGCGATGCCTGTTTCTCCGGCCATTACCCGGTTAGTTTCCCGGCAATCGAAGAGCCGGAGCAACCGGCTCTTTTCTGAATATCCAGCAATCCGTTTTATCAGGCCATCTATTTTGCGTTATGAAAATTGCCCTTGCCCAGCTCAATCCAACGGTGGGAGATATAGACGGCAACCTTGGGCGCCTGCAACAGGTTCTTGAGGATCTACGTCCTGAACAGCCGGACCTGGTAGTCTGCCCTGAGCTCTACCTTACCGGCTACCCCCCCCGTGATCTTTTGGAACGAACCTCTTTCATTGATGAAGTGGAGCAGGGAATCCGCCAGCTTTGCCTCATGACGGAAGCTTTTCCTGGCTTGGGGCTGTTGCTTGGCACCATTACCCGCGCCCCCCTCAACGCCAATCGAAAACTGCATAATTCAGCGGTGCTGATTGCTGCCGGAGAAGTTATCTTTACCCAGCATAAAAGCCTGTTGCCCGTCTATGATGTTTTTGATGAACAACGCTACTTTGAGCCGGCGGCCACGGTTGCCGTCTGCCCCTTCAAAGGGGAAACACTGGGAATTTCCATTTGTGAGGATGCCTGGAACAACCCTGAGTTGGATCACATGCCTGCCTATGCCGTTGATCCCATAGCCCTGTTGGCCAAACAGCGGGCAACCGTCCTGATCAACCTCTCCGCCTCCCCCTTTCAGCTTGGCAAGGAGCAGCTTCGCCAACGGATAATCAGCAGTCACGCCAAACGCCATCAGCTGCCTTTCATCCTCGTCAACCAAGTGGGCGGCAATGATGAACTGATCTTTGACGGCCAGAGTTTGGTGGTTAATCGCCAGGGGTCAGTGGCACTGGCAGCAGCACCTTTTACATCGGAAATTCGCTGCCTGACACTGGCCGAAATCGAAACACTCCCTCCCCAGACAGATCTGCTTGCCGGTGATGATCTGGACCAGATCCGCCAGGCGCTGATCCTCGGCATTCGCGACTACTTTCGCAAATGCGGTTTTCATCAGGGCCTCATCGGTCTTTCAGGAGGCATCGATTCAGCCTTGGTATGCTGCCTGGCAGTGGAAGCTCTGGGAAAGGATAATGTCTGGGGAGTCAGCATGCCTTCACCCTTCTCCTCCCGGGGAAGTATTGACGACGCCAGGAAGCTGGCCGAAAATCTCGGTATCCAGTTTGCTATCATTCCCATCAACACCCTTTATGAAGCCTATCTTACCACCATGAAGCCACTGTTTGCCGGGCGGCCGCCTGATGTTACCGAGGAGAATATTCAGGCCCGCATCAGGGGCTCCCTGCTTATGGCCCTGTCCAACAAATTTGGCCACTTGGTGCTGGCTACCGGCAATAAAAGTGAGCTGGCAGTGGGTTACTGCACGCTCTACGGTGACATGTGCGGCGGCCTGAGCGTCATCTCCGACCTGCCGAAAACAACTGTTTACCGGCTGGCTGAACGGCTCAACCGTGCGAAGGAGATTATCCCCCGGGAAACAATCAGCAAGCCCCCCTCCGCCGAACTGCGCCCGGACCAGAAAGACCAGGACACCCTTCCGCCGTATGACATCCTGGATCAGATATTGGCTCTTTTTGTTGATCAGGGGAAATCAGCAGCTGAAATCATCGGCCAGGGCTTTGCGCCAGAAACCGTCACCTGGGTTGCCCGGGCGGTATATAAAAATGAATATAAGCGGCGGCAGGCGGCACCGGGACTGAAAGTCACCAGCAAGGCTTTCGGTATGGGACGCCGGATACCGATTGCGGCCCACTACACTATCTAACAAGGAGACATCATATGACAACACAACAGGCTAAACGATATACTCTGGAAGAGGGGTTGGTGCTCACCTATAATGAACGAGGCTGGGTGCTGCTGCGTAACGGTGAAGAACCGGTCGGCTCTGATCTTCACCAGGAGAATCTGAAAATTCCCTACAAGGGCCACAAAACGCTGCTTGGCTATGTTAACGAGATCATTACCAACGGCCTGGAAGATCCGGTCCATTAATATTCAGCATGACGCTGAGCACAATCCCTCACCGACCATGGAGAGCGGGATGAAAATTACCATTGAATACTGCGGCGAGTGAAACTATCGGCCAAAAGCCGTCAGTCTGGCGGAAAACATCAAAAAGGCATTGCCGGCCGAGGTGGAACTGATCAAATCACGAGGTGGAGTTTTTGAAATTACCGCCGGGCAGCAGCTTGTTTATTCAAAAAAGGCAACCGGGGTTTTCCCTGACCAGAAACAGATTATCCGAAAACTGGAACAGCTGGCGACCTAGGCCTGTTTGCCAAGACTGCCAGTTCGTGACTTTCCCCCTAATAACAGTTTTGCAACCATTTATTCCTGGCAACCACCATAAACCGGCCTGAATCATGAACAACTGTCGGCACGGTTCATGCAAAACATCGGTCAGGAAACTCCTGCTGAACACCATTCCGTCTGATGAAGTGCGTTTATCTCTGGCGGGCACAGCGCAAAGGTTCCCTGTCTATGACTGATGATATCCTGCAGGAAAACCGGCAGCTGCGATATCAGCTCCAGCATTTGCTGCAGAATGCCCAGCAAAACGAGATAAAAAAACTGCGCTTTGATGAACTGGAGCTTGAACTCATCAGCGCCGGCTCCATCACTGAGCTGGTCCAGCTGATCACCGGCTGGTATCGTACCCGGTTCAAGATTGATTTCGTCACCCTCGCTTTGGTCGACCAGGAGTATGAACTACGGCGGATTGCCGAGGAAACAGAGCCTCCCTGGGATCAGCTGGCGGAGATTCTTTTCATAAGTGAGCCAGCAACCTTGCAAAACCTCTACGCAGCACCGGCCAAACCACTTTTGCAGACCTATGACTCTCGTTGCCACACCTTCCTGTTTCCCCAAGACCCTCTCCCTCCGGCTTCTGTTGCCCTGTTACCCCTCACCCGCCAGGGAAGGCTGCTAGGCAGCCTGAACCTTGGAAGCCGGCAAAAAGAACGTTATATGACCAACGGCAGCACGGATTTTCTCGAACATCTGGCCGCCGTAGTGGCCATCTGCCTGGAAAATACGATCAACATTGAACGGTTGCAACGGGTGGCACTCACCGATTCATTGACCGGTGTTTTCAATCGCGGTTTTTTCGACCGCCGGCTGGGGGATGAGGTTTCCCGTGCCTATCGCTACGGGCAACCCCTCTCATGCCTGTTTCTCGACCTGGACCACTTCAAAACCATTAATGACCGGCTGGGACACCAGAGCGGCGACCAGGTGCTCCGTGGTCTGACCCGGCTGATCAATATCCACCTACGCCGAAGTGATATCATCGCCCGCTACGGCGGCGAGGAGTTTGTCATCCTCCTGCCCCACACCACTGGCGCAAACGCTTTTGATATCGCTGAACGGATACGCCAAACCATTGAAAATCATCACTTTACCCTGCAGCAGCATGCGCTGGGCACCAAAGTGACCATCTCCATCGGCATTGCCACCCTAGTTCCTTCAAGGGGGACACAGCCACCCACGGCCAAGGCTAATATTCTGGTAGAAGCAGCCGACCAGGCACTGTTGGAAGCAAAAAAAAGGGGAAGAAATCTGGTTGTCTGCGCCCAGGGGGTATTGCCAAGGCAAGGCACATCAGAAGATAGTTGCTTCTCATGAACACATTCCAATGGTCAGGGTGCAGAAAATTACTGTCTAGGCAGGGTAGCGGCAAACACTTACGTTAGGAAGAGGCAGGTGAACAATAACACCGTCAGGTTGCCGCAGGAACATTCAGGGCACAATAAGCAGCCCCCAGGAGAGCAGCCTGTTCATTGAGAATAACCGATACCGGGAAACGGGGCATGATCTCGCTGAGCCTTCCCTTATGGTTGAAAGCCGCCAGGAAACAAGGCTGCTGGAGTTTGGTCAGAATTTTAGGCGGAATGCCACCGCCAAGGAACAGACCGCCGATGGTCATGCCGATCAGTGCCAGGTCGCCGGCAGCCGACCCCAGCAGGGCAACAAACTTTTCCAGTGCTGCAAGACATAGAGGATCACCCTCGGCCATGGCACGCTCGGCAATCAGCCGGGGGGCATTGTCCCTGGTCAGCTGTTCCACCAACCAGGCCGGCTCCTGATAACACCCGCTATCCCGCAGCCAACAATAGATCGTGTAAAGTCCGGGACCTGAAAGGACTCGCTCAAGGCTGACGTGCCCAAAACGTCCCGCCAAATAGTGCCAAAGTGCCAGATCATCTTCGGCTAAAGGAGCAAAGCCCACATGCCCCCCCTCGGAGGGCACCGGCATATACTGACCGTTGCAAGCAACCAGCAGCGCCGTTCCCAAACCGGTTCCCGGTGCCATGAGCCCAACATTCGCACCAGCAGCCCCTCTACCCCGCTGCAGCTGAAATACTTCGTTTTTCCGCAGGAGCGGCACTGCATAGGCGGTGGCCACCAGATCATTGATAAGCTGCACCCGCGGCCAGCCAAAACGCCGGGCAAGGGCAGCTTCCGACACTTTCCATGGCAGGTTGGCAGCTTTCACCTGCCTCCGGTCAACCGCCCCGGCAACCCCCAGGCAAACAGCGGCAATGGGAACGTGATAGCCAGTAATGAAACGCTCGAGAAGCTCTTCCAAGGTCGCCGCAGCACCACTGTGGTACGTCACCCCATAACGCAGCAGTGGGCGCTTCGTTTTTCCCCGAACAAAAAGTCCGAGACTGGTTTTGGTCCCGCCGATATCCCCGGCCAGGACATAGTCCACCATCAACCGGCAGCCAGCAGCGCAAGCAGCTGCTTTAAACCGGCAATCGGTGAGCCTGAAAGGTGAATGCGCAGCAGCCGGCGGCCATTTTCCTCCAAAGCCTGATAATCTCCCTGAGCCTGGGCAGCAATCAGGACACCAAACGTATACAGTTGTCCAGGGATCATTATGTCACAATCACCATCAGCGGTAAGCTGGAGAAAGACCCCTCGGTTGCCATCCCCTTTATGCAGCTGGCCGGTGGAGTGAAGAAACCGGGGACCATATCCCAGGGTAGTCTCCACCTGGCACCGTCGCCGGAGCAGCAGGCGCAATTGCTGTAAGAGAGCGTCGTTCTTAGGAAACATGGGCAGGTAGGCCATCAGAGCCAGGTAATCTCCCGGCTGCACCCGACTTAAAAAGGTAGCAAGAACAGCTCCTACTGATCCGGGCTGAACTGCTGCATCCAGGCCGTAGACAGTCAGATATTCATCCTGGACTAACGGCGGGCGGATCGGCAGGCTGCCGGTTGTTTTGCAGGCCGCCATCACTTCCCGGGCCTTACTTTTAGCGGCTTCAACATTGGGCTGATCAAAGGGGTTGACCTCCAGGACAGCCCCGGCCGCCGCCGTTGCCATCTCCCATCGATAAAATTCCTGCGCCAAGCTGATGCTCTCCTGGACTTCAATACTGATCAGCGGAAGTCCTGCCTGCCGGAGAGCATCAAGGTCTGCCGCCAACGATTCCTGATGATCGCCAACCAGCTGCAGGGCAACAAAACAACAATCAGGGCCATAGGATTCAGCATCTGCCAGCGGCTCGCCAACCACCGGCAGGATGCCCCGGCCCCGTTTGCCGGTACTTTCAGCCACCAGCTGTTCAACCCAGACACCGAAAGAGGCAAGTTTTGGCGTTGTCAGAAAAACAACCTTGTCCCGGCCGGCCAGCGCCAGCTCACCCAATGCCGCGCCCAGAACCAGCGCCGGATTGTCTGCTGCCGGCACCCCAGGACCGCAAGCTGCCGCCATTATTCCGGTCTGGTTGAGCAGTGCACCAACGTTGATGCCAATTAACGCCGCCGGCAGCAGACCAAAAAAGGTCAGCGCTGAATAGCGCCCCCCCACCTCCTGAGGCGAGGAAAAAATCCGGCGGAACTGCTTTGCCAATGCCAGGGTTTCCAGTTTTGACCCCGGATCGGTAATCGCCACAAAATGGTTGCCCGGATTTTCCAGCACCGACTCTGCCAGCGAAAAAAAATAATTGAACAATGAGAGGGTTTCGATCGTTCCGCCGGATTTGCTGGAGACCAGGAACAGGGTCCGGGGAATGTCCAAGCCTGCAGCCAGTGCGCCAACGGCATCAGGATGGGTGCTATCCAGCACCTGCAAGACGGGATATCCGGCAGCATTGCCGAAAATAGTCATCAGGACTTCTGGCGCCAGGCTGCTGCCACCCATGCCCAGGAGAACGACATGGGTAAACCCCGCCGCTTTGATCTCTGCGGCAAAAGCAGCCAGGTTCTCTGTTTCGGCAATCATGCTGCTGGGCAGGGTCAACCAACCAAGCCGGTCAGCAAGCTCCGGCGTCGCAGCTGCCTGACGTGGATCGGCAACCCAGAGAGTACCATCCCTCTGCCACAAACGCCTGGGCAGGGAGACCTTCTCCCACAAGGCCAAGCGGGAATCCAAGACATCGGCGTAAAAACCCAGATGGAGAGCTTGAGTATTAAGTGCCTGACAGTTCACCACCTCCTCCTTCCTGCAGATAATGTTGTGCATCAAAGATAAGGAACCCATGCCGGAAATAAGCCAACCAGCAACCATGCTGCCGGGAAAACATCAGCTGGCGGGGTAACACATGATGAATCAGGGGCTTTTTCGGTGCAGGTCAGGATAGAGCTTTGTGACACATTCCGGACAAATACCATGGGTAAATCTGGCATTGGTCTTTTTATTGAGATAAAACTCTATCGTCTGCCAGGACTCCATCTGTTCTGCCGGCAAACCAGGCTCCCGAATTTTTTTGCAGTTTGAACAGATGGGCAGAAAGGCTTCAAGGGTTTTTCCCAGGGCTCTGCGGAGGCGGGCTTCATACACCATAAGCAGGCCAAAAAGAATCGACATAACCAGGGCAGTTACCCCGCCGACAATCAGATGTTCCTCGTCAAAATAGGGAATATCCGGATGCAGGACGGCATCAACCAGCGCGTTGAGCTGAGATAACAGCATCACGACAACACCATAGAGGATAATGCGAAGGGCAATCTTTCTGTTGCTTTGAAGCATGAAAGGCCTGTCGTGCTGCCTCATCTTCTCACCTCCTCCAGTCCCCGTTTTCCGGAAAAGTTCAGACGGTTGGCACCCTTGTATGGCTTGGCATGACTTGTCGGCACTTGAAGCATGGACAGGACATTAGCTCCAGCACCATTAACTATGCTTGTAACATTGCCAGAGCCTGCTCCACAAGCCGGCTTGCAGTTAGACCAAATTTTTCATATAGGACCTCATAAGGTGCCGAGGCACCAAAATGATCAATCCCCACCGCCAGCCCGAGATCGCCCACATAGCGGTGCCACCCCTGGGTAGCACCGGCTTCAATACTGATTCTAGCCTTCACTGCTGCAGGCAGAATACGTTCCCGGTATTCGTTTGACTGTCGGTCGAAGAGTTCCCAGGAAGGCATGCTGACAATCCGGGCTGCAATACCATGGCCGGCCAGCATCTTGCCGGCCTCCGTGGCAATGGCAACTTCAGAACCGGTTGCCATGAGGATAATCTCCGGAAACTGGTCGGTGGCATCACTAACAATATACGCACCGCATGCCACCCCTTCCCAGGTTTCCGTCTGGTTGCCGGAAATGGTCGGCACGTTCTGTCGGGTGAGAATCAAGGCCGTGGGACCATTCCGATGTTGCAGCGCCACATGCCAGGCAGCTGCCGTTTCATTGGCATCCGCCGGACGAATGACGGTCAGCCCGGGGATGGAGCGCAGGGCGGCAAGATGCTCAACAGGCTGATGGGTCGGGCCATCCTCCCCCAAGCCAATGCTGTCATGGGTAAAAACATAGACCACCTGACGCCCCATCATTGCCGCCAGACGGATGGCTGGTTTCATATAATCGGAGAAAACCAGAAACGTGCCGCCGTAGGGAATCGTACCACCATGCAGGGCCATACCGTTCATAATCGACCCCATCCCGTGTTCCCGGACACCAAAATGGAGATTCCGACCTCCGTACTGATCAGCGCCAAAATCGAGCGTATTGCTGATCTGGGTTTTATTGGAAGGCGCCAGATCGGCGGAACCGCCAATTAATGTGGGCAGCAGAGGTGCCAAGGCATTGATCACTTTGCCTGAGGCAGCTCTAGTGGCCATCCCCTTGGGATCAGCCGGAAAATGGGGCAGAATTTCCTCCCAGCCGACCGGCAGTTCACCACTCATCGCTGCTACCCACTGGCGGTCCAGATCGGCATGCTGCTTGGCATACTCTTTTGCCAGTTGCCGCCACTGGTTTTCCTGTTCCTCACCCCGCCGGCGTCCCTCAAGAAAATGGCTCCTAACCTCTTCGGGAACCAGGAACTCCTGATCCACGGGCCAGTCAAGTTTCTCTTTGGTCAAAAGGACCTCATCGGCCCCCAGCGGCTCACCGTGGGCACTGGCGGTGTCCTGCTTATGGGGGCTGCCATAGCCGATATGGGAACGTACCGCAATCAGGGACGGCCGTTCACTGTCACCTTTGGCCGCCTGGATAGCGGCTGCAATCTTCTCAACGTCGTTGCCATCATCAACCATCAGGACCTGCCAGCCGTAGGCACTGAACCTGGCTGCCCGGTCCTCGGTAAAAGCAAGATCCGTGCTGCCTTCAATGGAAATATGGTTGTCATCATAGAGATAAATCAATTTACCCAGTTTCAACGTTCCAGCCAGGGATCCCGCCTCATGGGAAACACCCTCCATCAGATCACCATCACTGACCAAAGCGTAGGTATAGTGGTCAATCAGGGAGAAACCAGGGCGATTGAAACGGGCCGCCAGATGACGCTCTGCAATCGCCATCCCAACCCCGGTGGCAAAACCCTGCCCCAGGGGGCCGGTGGTCATCTCGACACCCGGCGTATGGCCAAATTCCGGGTGGCCGGGAGTTTTACTGCCCCACTGGCGAAAATTTTGCAGATCAGCCAGGGAAAGGTCGTAACCGGTGAGATGCAGCAGACTGTAGAGCAGCATCGACCCATGGCCGGCTGAAAGAATAAAACGGTCCCGGTCCGGCCAGACGGGATTTGCCGGGTTATGACGCAAAAATCGCTGCCAGAGAACATAGGCCATCCCTGCGGCACCCATGGGCATCCCCGGGTGGCCTGAATTTGCCTTTTGGACCGCATCGACAGCCAGCATGCGGATGGTGTTGATACTTCGTTGTGCCAATGTTGTTGGTTCACTCATGATACTCACATCCTCCATGGGAAATTCACCCTGCGCATCCCGTGCTTCCGGGTTGCCACATCATCAGGACCTGGGTTGGTGCCCATAGGCGCTCAAAAACCAGGCCGGAAAACTTCATAGAGCTACTACCATCACCTACGACGTTTTTATATAACATAGCTGTTTGTTTGCGCAACGACTATCTCACTATTTTTAACCCGGCAAAAAAACACTGGCCGTTCTCCTGTCAGCAGAACGGCCAGTGGTGCAGCGGCATTATGACCCACCTCCCCCCTGGTTAATGATCAACCTCTTCCCACCCGGTAATCATCGCCTTGATGTATGATAGGAGGGTGCCTCCGGTGGTGCTCATATAGATATGCACGACCAGGAAAGCTACCAAAACAAAGGCCGTCAGGGTATGGATCAGGGCCACCGGCCGGAGGCTGCCATTGAAGAGGCCACCAGCCGGTAATTCATTGTAAAAATAGTACCATAAGCCGCTGAGAAACTGGACCGGCAGAATTATAACTTTCAGTTTCAGATAGACCAGCCGCTGCAGGGGATTCAATTTCTGCTTCCGGGTCTTCCGGTGGGGATGTGTTTCCCCTTTGAAAATTCCCACGAGGTAGTAGCGGATCACCTGGACAAGGTTGTCCATGGTGGGCATGTACTGGCGCCATTCACCAGTGGTCAGATGCCAGAAGATGGCAAACACGGTCAGCCCAAGGACAAGCCAGGCAGCATACAGGTGGACCATGTGGGCTCTGGCAAACCCCATCAAGGTAAACAGGCCATGAATTTCAAAACCGGTTGCCAGCAGAAGAAAAATCAGGATCGATTGCAACCAGTGCCAGAAACGCTCAAAACGGGCATAGAGATGTATTTTTTTCTTCATGCTCATTGCTCCTCTCGCCGGCGGCGCAGAATTCTCATGGTCCCGTGGGCGATCACGCCAGCGAGGCTGAGGAGTACCAGCACCACGCCCAGGAGATCCAGGACGGTAGATTTATCCCGACCGGGAAGATAGAAGCCGCCCAAGCTGGCCAGGCGGCCTTCGCGACGGTGGCAGTCGGCACACGGGAGGGATTCCTCCTTGGGGGCAACCATATGGGTAATGGGCCAGAACATTTCCGTTTCAACGAAACCGATCTGACCGCTGAAAGCGGCCTGGGCTTCCGCCATCCCTGCTTTGACCGATTGTTCCCAGTCATAGTCAGCCCAGTAGGCGCCGCTGCCTTTCTTACCGAAGAGCTTGGGAATTGCCAGGGTCTTGTTCACCGGATCATACACCTGTTTCCCCCGGTAAAATTTAAACGGGAAAATTCGCGCCCCAGGATCATCATAGCTTCCCTGGGGCTGATTCAACCGCACTGGTTGTTGATCATCTATGACATCAAGCAAATCAACATACTTCATGTTGCCGTTATACCAGACATAGGTTGGCACCACATCTTTCGCCCAGCGCATATCTCCCTTTTTGCTGTGATAGGTGACATTCCCGGCCCCATCTTTCTCCACCACCACGTTGCCTTCGGCATCAAAGCGGCCGGCCGTCGACCAGTCCCACCACATTTTGGTATATACACCGCCACGGGCATAGCGGGGAATATGGCAGGTCTGGCAGGCCACTTTGTCCGTATGATCGTTGAGTTTTTTATTTTTTTTATGGGGAGTGGCACTGTGACAGGATTCACAGGCCATGCGATTGCCATAATCATCGGGCAGTGCCAACTGACGTCTTACCGGCGCCGGCGTCGCATAGTAGCGGCCGGCAATATCATGGTTAATCGTGGTATGGCAGGCGGTGCAGTTAAACTTTCCCCCTTTGGCCGCCATATGAACATCGAGCCGTTTATCGGCTTTCAGCAACGATGAATCAAGATCTCCGTGTTTGACACCGTCACCGCCACCACCGTAAAAATGACAAGCGCCGCAGTTCTCTCCCCTTGGCCGCCCCACCAGCTGGGCAACCTCAGAAAGATTCACCGGCTTGAAGACCCTGGCGCCGAACTTCTTCTCTTCATAGGCCGGGTGACCGCAATCGGTGGGATATTTTTCATAGGTGCCGGTGGTATCGTGGCAGACCAGACAATCAACATTTTCTTCAATGGTAAAATCAAAATGCCTGTCTTTCCACCCATATCCTGCATGGCAGCTGGTGCACCTGCACCAGTTGGATATCGGGGTAATTCAGAAGCTGTTGAGGGTGTACGCCTTGCCAAAAGCCTGCTGTTCCTGACCTTTTTTCTTGCCCCAGGTCCAGTGGATGGTGTGCTGCACCTGCTTGGCTGCTTCCGTATGGCAGCCTAGACAGGCTCTGGTGACCTCCGGGCCCCGCTTGAATTCTTCTTTCAACTGCTTGAATTTCCGGTGATCTGCCGTTGGCAGAGGAACTTTTTTCAACAGCTCATTACCGCCAGGCGGGGGATCGGAAAGCTCCTGCGCCACCACCATCATTGGCAAACTGAACAGCGGTAAAGCCATAACAATAAAAAGAAGAAACGTTCTTTTTTTCATCTCAATGACCCCCGTTTTTTGAGTTCTTCAAGCAAGCCTTCCCGCACCGCCTGAATCCCCAGCAGAAACTTCTGGTTGGCAATCCGATAATAGATGGTTCTCCCATCCCGCCGGGTAGCGACCGCCCCCTGGTCGCGCATCAGACGGAGATGCTGGGAAACATTAGCGAGCGAAATATCCAATCCCGCGGCCAGCTGCGTTACCGTCTTTTCCCCGTCACCCAGCAAATCCATAATCTGCAGGCGAATTGGCGAGGAAAAGATGGTGCAGAATGATGCGTGCAGTTGAAAAACATCGATGCCGATCACTGTCTCTGCTTTGATGCCTGCCTGATTCATTGATTTCCTTTCTCCCTGACAATACGGCAGCAGCCGAAGTATAAACCATAACTAGGCAGCCACACAATAAACATTCAAATACTTACGAACTTATATAGTTTCATTTATACGCAACTATATAACCAACAAAAACCCGCTGGTCAAGCTTTTTCCAGCGGGTTTTCGACTTTTTAACGGGCCATGGTCAGGAAAAGGCCGGCCGCAACCACGGTGCCGATGACCCCGGCCACATTGGGGCCCATGGCATGCATGAGGAGAAAATTGCGCGGATCTTCCTGGGCACCAACCGTCTGAACCACCCTGGCCGACATGGGCACTGCCGAAACCCCGGCTGCGCCGATCAGCGGATTGATCTTTTCTTTTGACACCAGATTCATCAGTTTGGCAAGCATAATCCCGCCAATCGTACTGAAAGAAAAGGCCACCAGCCCCATGACAAAAACCATCAACGCCTTCGGATTAAGAAAATTCTCGGCACTCATGGTCCCGCCGACAGCCAGCCCCATGAAGATGGTGATGATATTCATCAATTCATTTTGCGCCGTAGAAGACAGCCGCTCCACCACACCCGATTCCCGGAAAAGGTTGCCCAGCATAAACATGGCAATCAGGGAAGCAGAAGCGGGAACAAACAGGCAGATCAGCAGGCAGGTAAGCACCGGAAAAATAATTTTTTCCTTCTTATTCACCGGTTTTAGCTGACGCATGCGAATCAGGCGCTCTTTTTTGGTGGTGAACAGGCGCATGATAGGCGGTTGAATGATGGGCACCATGGCCATATAGGAATATGCGGCAACCGCAGTTGCCCCCAACAGGTGAGGGGCCAGGGAAACGGTGGTGAAAATAGTGGTCGGCCCATCGGCACCACCGATGATGCCGATGGAACACGCCTCAGGAACGGTAAACCCCATGGCCAAGGCGCTGAAAAAAGCAATGTAGACGCCAAACTGGGCAGCAGCTCCCAAAAGCAGGGTTTTGGGGTTGGCGATCAATGGACCAAAGTCGGTCATCGCCCCCAAACCGAGAAAAATCAGCGGGGGAATAATTTCCCACTCAAGGCCGTAATGATACAATACCCCAAGAATATGCTGCGCCTTCATCAGCTCGGTCAGGGGCAAATTGACCACAAAGATGCCGAACCCAATTGGCAACAAAAGCAGCGGCTCATATTTTTTCTGCACTGCCAGGTACATCAGGAGAAAAGCAACTACCCACATGATCACATGGCCAAAGGTCAAATGATAGATGCCGGTGGACGAAGCAAGCTTATAAAATAAAGAATCCATTCTTCACCTCAAGTGGTTCGGCGGACGAGCCGGTTCATACGCCCTTACTGTTTTGCTTTGGCTGAAGGCAGCCGGCGAATCATACCGTTCACCATGCTAAGCGACACCACCAGCAAACCGAGAATAACAAAGACACAGGTGAATCCAACCGTAAAAATGCGCACCGCCTCATGCCAGTTAGTCATACTGAAAACTCCTTTCGCCGTCCTTATACAGCAGATACATTACCAAACATCACCACCTAATGAGAGAGCAACAAACATGCCATTGATAAAAACTTTCGGATTTTACCTGATTGACAAAAATATCCGCCTCTTTGCATATAAAAATAATCTTTGCCGGCAAAAAGCTAAAACTCTCCCGCCCATTTTTCAGACGTTCCCGATAAAAAATTACCGGATTCCTCCATGGAGCGGATAATTCCCCCTTGACAAACAAGGAAAAAGCATGCTTTATTGGCCCCAGCTTCAGACACGCCATGAAGGCGTGCAGAAACATGGTCACCTGCCGGGTGAGAACACTCGTACCGGCTGCTTCTCACGAAAATAATAAACCACGAAGGTTCTAACAAGCGTCACTGTTGGTTAGGTCCTGGCGTGGTTTTTTTATGCCCGCCTCCTGATGACCCCGGATATTTCTCCCATCCCCTTTCCAAGGAGGTCCCGATGAACAGAACATGGCTCCTTACGGCTAGCGTTTTATTCCTGCTGTGCTCCACCACCCCTGGCACAACCAGGGCTGCTGATGCCGACCAACCCCGGCTGTTGACCATGGACACCATTACCGTCGAGGAAAAAATCATCTCCCCCACCAAACAGGAAGGCGACCTGCTGCACACCGGCAGCATGGTCACCACTGCCGGCATGGAACTTTCCGGAGCCGCGGGCTTGAACAGCGTTTTTAAAGCCCTGGATTTGCTGCCGGGAATCAATACCGAGCTCCAGGACCCCTTTGGCATTGCCAGTAAAAGCGTCCGCATCCGGGGTGTTCAGAGCCTCTTTGCCGGCATGACCGTTGAAGGATTGCCCAATTACGGGATTATGCCCATCGGCCCCCGGGATGACATCTATGACATGGAAAACATGGAATCGATCGGCCTCTATAAAGGATCGACGCCCCTCAACCTGGGGACCGGTTCCGGCAACCGTGGGGGCACCATCGCCTTAACTTACCGGCGGCCGGCAGATGAATTTCAAGCGGATCTCCGGCAACAGTTCGGCAGCTTTGACGCCCACCGGACCTTTTTCCGCCTGGACTCCGGGATACTGCCAACTGGCACCAGCCTCTTCGGCTCCTATTCCTATGCGGAAGTCAACAAATGGAAAGGGGCCGGTGACCTTGGCCCCCGGGAGCATGTTAACATCGGACTCAGCCAGGAGCTGGGCAGCAGGGTAACCATGGAGTTGTTTTTCAATTATAACGACGTGGAGCGTCATGATTTCAAACCCCTGACCTATGGGGAAGCCGATCAGATCAAGGATTTCTACCGTTCTGATTACCTTGAGAATCTAACTGGATATCCGGCCGCCGATGTCAACTACTATGACTACCATCGCGGCGACTACCAGAATACCGAGATGCAGGCAAATCTGGCCTTTTCCCTGCACCCCGGCCACAGCCTGACCTGCAAACCCTACTACAGCAGTGAAGAGGGCTTCATCCTTGATGGCAAGGCTGACAAGGTCCGGGATCTGGAGCGCTACGGGATAACCACCGAATACCTCGGACAGTTCGGCCAGTTCAAGCTCACCGCCGGCTACTGGTATGAATCCCATGATCTGGAAAAATATGTCCGTGCCAATACCATCACCGCCACGGACCGCATTTACAGCAGCTGGAAATACCTGGGGGAAAACCACGGCAACGGTGAAATTCACAGCCCCTATCTGCAGGTAGCTCGACGTTTCGGCAAGCTCACCTGTCAGGCAGGCCTTAAGTATTTTTCCTATACCGAACCGGCCAGTACCGCCTACCGGGGCAGTGCTGTCGGCGGCACACCCTCGTCCTACGAACAGGCATTAAATAATAATCTGGGTGAAGATCCTGAACTGAGCCTTGATGAATTCACTTTCGAAGAATGGCTGCCCAGTTTTGCGATAGGCTGCCAGCTGACCCCTGAGCTGGAGGTTTATGCAAACTACGGCCGCAACTACATGCGGCCCTATGCCTACATGCCGGTCATTACTCTTTATACCTATATGGAAAAAGACAGTACCGGAGCGATTACCGTAAACAACCGGGAAAAATTCCGGGCCGCCGGCCTGACCCTGCAGGATATTTTTGATGACTGGAAGATGGAAACCTCCGACAACATTGACGTTGGCTTGCGCTATTTCAGCAATAGCTTTGAAATCCATCCGGCGCTCTTTTTTGCCAAGCACCACGATTTGCTGACCGTTGCCTATGACCCGCTGGTTGGCCTCAATTACCACCAGAACGTCGGCGATGTAACGACGATCGGCGCCGAGGTGGAACTCAACCTCTACCCTACTGACAACCTGATCGTCTATATCAACCCCAGCTACACCAGGATGCGTTTTGATGACGATCTGAGCCAAGGGGGAGGCATCCTGGCCATCGGAGGCAAACAGCTGCCCGACACACCCGAGCTGCTGTTCAAAACCGGCCTGCTCTACACCTACAACAACCTGGAAATCGCCCCAACCTTCAAATATGTGGGCCGGCGCTACGGCGACCCGCAGAACGAGCAGCCCATCTCTCCCCATGGAATCGTCGATCTTGCCATCAGCTACACAAGGAAAGATGTTTTTTCCCTGCGGGAAGCCCGGGCAAGCCTGGCGATCAGCAATCTCTTTGATGAAAAATATGTCGGCACCATCACCGCCTGGGATGATGGCAGCGGCACTGCCTACTACGCTGGCGCCCCTTTTACTGCCGTCTTCAGCCTTGGAGGAACTTTCTGATTGCCGGCAACGCCCGCCTGCTGATAGTTAACGCAAGGATAACCGCAGGTTTCCGATGCCATCACCAGGACAAACAACCATTTCTTACCAGCGGATGCACCTGATGCGAATCACTAGAAAAACCTGCTGCCATGTTATAGCCGTCCTGGTGCTGCTGACGCTTTTCTGCGGACCAACCGCAGCGTCAGCAAACCTGGAAGGACGGCTGGTTACCGACCTGGGCGGCCGCACCGTTGTCATCCCGGAACAGATTGATCGACTGGTGGCCCTTGGTCCCGGGGCCCTGCGGCTGATTACCTATCTCCAGGCCCTGGACAAAGTGGTTGGCATCGAGCAGATTGAGCGGCAGGAGCTCCCTTTCTATTTTCGTCCTTATTCAGTGGTGGCGGCAAAGCAGCTTGCCCACCGGCACATTGTTGCCCCCGGCGGCCCGGGAAAACTGCCAGACATGGAACAGCTCATAGCCTGTCGACCACAGGTCATCATCTGCATAGGCCTTGATCCCATGCAGGTGGAAAACCTGCAGCAAAAGACCAGGATTCCCACCATCATGGTCACCTATGGTGAACTTGGCGTCCTGCGCCAGGAAGTCATACAATCCCTGCGCCTGCTCGGTACCATTTTAGGCAAGGAAGACCGGGCTGATGAGCTCATCACCTTCATTGAAATGGTGCAAAAGGAGTTGCACGATCGGGTAAAATCCGTTACACAACAGGAAAAGCCGACGGTTTATTTTGGCGGCATTGCCTATAAAGGGGCCCGGGGGCTTACCAGTACTGAAGCCAACTATCTCCCCGGCAGCATGGTTAAGGCACGTAATGTTGTCGATGCCGCGAAGCATGACAGCCATCTGTTTATCGATCCGGAACAGCTTATCTGCTGGAACCCGGAAGTAATTTTTTTTGACATTACCAGCGCCCCGGTCATCATGCCGGATTTCAACCGGAACAGCAGCTTCTACCACCTGCTGAAAGCCGTGAAAAACGGCAGGGTATTTACCCTGCTGCCCTACAACCAATACAACACCAATATTGAAATTGCCCTTATTAATGCATTTTTCATTGGCAAAACGCTCTATCCATTCCAGTTTGCCGACATTACCATGGATGAAAAAAGGAGCCAGATTTTCCAGTTTTTTCTCGGCAATCCCGGACCTGTCAACCTACCTGTCGACCCATCTTTTCAACTCACCCGTTTTGGGTTTGCCAACAACTAATTGGCCATAAACGTTGGAGGAATGCTCTCCTTGCACGACCATCTTCCAGCCCGGTATGGCACCTATATCAGGAAAAAAATCTGGTTTGGCCTGGCTCTTATCCTGATCCTGATTGTCAGCACGCTGCTCTCCCTTGGAACCGGCACCTACCCCATTACCTTCCAGGAGATACTCTCCCTACTGCACGGCGGCACGGACGGCATTGTGGGCCATGTTCTTCTGCATATCCGGCTGCCGCGCACCTGTGCCGGCTTGGTCGCCGGCGCCTGCCTGGGGATGGCGGGTAGCATCATGCAGAATGTCATTAAAAACCCTTTGGCATCTCCTTTCACCCTTGGGGTGTCTCAAGGTGCCGCTTTCGGGGCGGCCTTCGCCATTATCATCCTGGGAGCCGGCAATCTTCAGTTCAGTGGCTCGGGACCGGCAATCATTACCTCTCCTTACCTGATGATCAGCGCCGCCTTTTTTGGTTCCCTGATCACCGTTATCACGCTGGTACTCTTGTCTTCATTGCGCGGTCTGAGTCCCGAATCACTGATTTTGGCCGGTGTCGCCCTTAGTTCATTTTTCGGCGCGGCAACCATGCTGCTGCAGTATTTCGCCACCGACATTCAGGTGGCAGCCTCGGTCTTCTGGACCTTTGGTGACCTGGGGAAAGCCCAGTGGCAACAGGTCAGCCTGATGGCCGTGCTGATGATTGGCGCTTTCGGCTACTTTTACCACAACCGCTGGCACTACAACGCTATGGTCTGGGGCGATGATGCGGCCCACAGCCTGGGGGTCAACGTCACCGCTTTGCGCCTGATCAGCCTGGTGGTTGCCTCACTTATCTCTTCGGTCACCATTGCCTTCCTGGGCATTATCGGCTTTATTGGCCTTATTGCCCCCCACCTCATGCGCATGGTCATTGGCCAGGATAATCGTTTTCTCCTTCCCTATGCGGCTTTTGCCGGAGCCTCGCTGCTGCTTATTTCTGATATCCTAGCCCGACAGCTTTTGGCTCCAATCACTTTACCGGTGGGAATTCTCACCTCATTTGCCGGCGTTCCCCTGTTTCTTTATCTGCTGATCCGCCACAAAGAGGCAGGCAGATGACCTTGAAGATCAAACATCTCTGTTTTGCCTACGGCCCTTCTCAGATGGTGCTTGAAGACATTGCCTTCACCACCCCCCCCGGCACCCTGGTTGCCATTCTCGGCACCAATGGTTCAGGCAAGTCAACCCTGCTGAAAAACATCAACCGGATTCTCAAACCCCAAGGCGGGACAGTTGCCGTTAATGGGATTGAGGTGGCCTCCATGAGCCGCAAGGAGGTTGCTCGGCAGATGGGCTACATGCCGCAGAAATCAGCCGGAGTTCAATGTACGGTTTTTGAGGCAGTCCTGTTGGGACGCAAGGCCCGGTTCCGCTGGGAAGTCAGTCGGGATGATATTCTTGCAGTGGAGAGGATTCTCAAGTTGATTAAACTGGACGGCCTGGCTATGCGCCAGACAACCGAACTCAGCGGCGGCGAGCTGCAAAAAGTGATTATAGCCCGGGCCCTGGCCCAGGAACCACGGGTTCTCCTCTTGGATGAACCGATCAACCATCTGGACCTCATCAACCAGCTCGATGTCATGCGGCTGCTGCAAACCCTCACCAGAGAGCTGCAGCTGATCTCCCTGGTGGTCACCCATGACCTCAACAGCGCCCTACGCTTTGCCGGCCGATTTCTTTTCCTCAGGGGAGGGCATCTGTTTGCTTATGGTGATCGCACTATCGTAACCCCGGCAACCATAAAAGCAGTCTTCAACCTGGACGTAGTAATCGAAACCGTTGCCGGCATTCCCGTGATTGTCCCCATCAGCCAAGACCTGGAAACCCCTTCCCCGGGTCATGACCATACATAAGGCCATGCCCAACAACCGCGTAGAAGAATTCAGCCAACACCCGCGAAGGGCCCTTTTCAAACTGGCCCTGCCGACCATCACAGCCATGGCGGTCCAAACCACCTATAATATGGTTGATACCGCTTTTGTCGGCCGGCTGGGCACCGAATCGCTGGCCGCCCTGACCTTTTCATTCCCGCTCTACTTCATCCTGGTGTCCATCAACTCAGGCATGGGGGTAGGATTGAACTCCCTCATCTCCCGCCAACTGGGGGCAAAAAAGGATCAGGAAGCAGAAAACAGTGCCTGCCATGGTCTACTCATCGCCCTGCTGACCGCCGGGCTGCTGTTTATCGCCATGTTTTACGGCGCCAGCCCCTTGTTCAAGCTGCTCGGCGCCCAGGACACCCCACTGCATCTCGGGGTAACCTACATGAAGATCATTGTCATTGGAAATTTCTTCATGTTTCCTGCCTATGCGCTGCACAGTCTCTTTACCGCCCAGGGGGACACCATAACGCCGATGAAGGTACAGATTTTCTCCCTGCTGGTGAATATCACTCTCGATCCATTCTTTATTTTTGTCCTTAAGCTGGGGGTTCCGGGCGCGGCCATTGCCACCCTTATTGCCCAGGCATGCGCCCTGCTCCTGTTTATGATCGCCTTGCGGCGGCGGTCCGTACTGAAAATATCCTGGTCCCGGTTTTTCTATCGCTTCAGGATTATATCTGAGCTGGCAACCGTGGGAATTCCTGCCAGCTTGACCATGCTCCTGATGGCATTCTATATCATGTTTCTTAACCGATTCATGGCTCATTTCGGCACCGAGTATGTCGCCGCTTTCGGCATGGCATCTCGACTGGAGAGCGCGGTTGTCATGCCCCTGGTGGCCTCATCCATCGCCCTGCTCACCCTGACCGGCATGTTCTACGGTGCCAGCCGCTATACCATCCTCAAAGAAACCATCCATTTTGCCATGGGGATGAATATTCTCTATGCGCTGGCAGTCGGCTCCCTCTTTTTTCTCTTCCCCACCAGCTTTCTCCGGGTCTTCACCAAGGATCAGCACCTGCTTGACATTGGTGCCGCCTATATGAGAATTGAAGTATTCACTTTCCCCCTGATGGCGGTCAATATGACCGCCAATAGAGCCATGCAGGGAATGGGGTTGGGGCTGCCTGGCATTACCATCAATTTGGTCAGAATTTTTGTCGTTGCCATTCCCCTTGCCTATATATTCGTTTATCTGTTCAATCTCAGTTATCTCTGGGTTGCGGTTGCCATGGTCAGCGGCGGCCTGGCGGCCAACCTGACCGCGTTGACTTGGCTACGTTCAACATTTAATGGCTTGGGGACTCATCGGAAGAAAAACGGCCGGCGGCATTCAGGAGATGGAGAACAGCAACGCTAGCATACTGAAATAGTTCAATGACAGCAAAACTAACAGGAGCTGATCTCATGATAACCACCTTTAAAAAACTGCTGTTATTTCAGGCTGAAGCTCAGGGTGGAAACGAAAAAAAGGGCGATGAACTGCAGCTGGCCATTGCCATGCTGCTGGTGGAAATCGCTCTGGCCGACGATGTGCTGCACGCCCGGGAGGAACAGCTCATTCTCAGAGTCCTGCAGAAACTTTTTTCACTTTCACCACAAGACGCCGGGGACCTGCTCAGTCGTTCCCGGCAGAAGCATGCCGAAAGCATCGATCTCTATCCGGCAACCAGAACCATCAACGATCACTTCAGTCCGGCGGAAAAATCCCGGCTGCTGGAAACCGTTTGGCAGCTGGTCTTTGCCGATGGCATTCTTGACCAACACGAAGATTATCTCATGCATAAACTGGCAAAACTTCTCCGCTTATCACATCGCCAGCTGATCGAGGCCAAACTGAAGGCCAGGAAGTTGCAGGAACAAGGGCGCGCCGGTGGCATTAAATGCTAAGGTTTATTCTGAGATTGCCGTTAACGAGGATAAACCCTGATGAACTCGCAACAACCTGTGAAACAACTCGAAAGCCGGATGGCACCGTAACGGCTCCAGGTTTGAGGCAAGCATAAAAGGATGTCACCATGGCGCTGGTTGCAGCGTAATAAAGGAGATGGAGTTGTTGCGAAGCCAGCAACCTCGAAGGGACGCAATGAAGGTTGTTTGTCAAACGTGTCAAGCCCGTTGCCTGATTGACGGAAAGCTTCTGCCGCCAACCGGAGGACACCTGCGATGCCCCCGGTGCCGCACCGTTTTTTTTTATGATCCGACCGCACGCCAAGTCACGGCAGACCAGCCGCCGGCACCTCTAGCCAGCGAACCCGACACCTCTTCCGGTCGGCCAAAGCAACCTACCGTTCCTGACATCCGGGAAAAACGGCAAATCTCCGCGCTGAACATGGCCGTAAAACGGCCCCGCCAGCGTAAAGAAGCTGCATTTTCCGATTTTATCAGGCGGCGGTCCCTGATGCTGGTCATGTTGATTGCCGTGGCCATGGAGTTCATGCTGGTGGGTATCTGGGCCGCCGGCCGCCTTCCTGAAATCAAAACCGAACCCACAGCCCTGGCTCCAGCCTGTCTCAGCAAGCAGATGGAGCAATCCATCCTGGCTTCAATAAAAACCCATGAAACGGTGGGGGACGCCTCCCTGACCCAGGAAGGCCACCGTACCGTACTCGCTGTCCTAGTAGACCATAATACCCCGGCCGCCACCGCCCTGGGGCTGAAAAACCAGTGTCTCAACCTTATGAAAAAGCAATCCGGCCTGCCGTTAGATCACCAGTTCAAGGTTTATATCTACTGCCCCAATGGTATGGAAATAACCAGACAGCCGGCACTTAACACAACGGTTACCAACAGATAACTGGTCACATCACGGTCCTGCCCCCATGTATCAATCATTCATTCTCTACATCATCATCATTCTCATTTATTCCACCCATATCCCCCCCGGAGAACAGGTTTTCACCCACCAGCAGGTGTTGGTCCTGCAGGCGGCGCTCTATCTGTTGTTTCTCCTACTCTGCCGAACCCGAATGACCATGGTTATACAGGGCATCCGCAAGCACCGGCTGTCTGAGGAACAGGTAGCCGAAGCCTATGACCGTTGTCTTTCCCAGCTAACCATACTGGCCGTAATCATTTACATCAGCGTTGTTTATCTGCTGAATATTAAAGCGGTTATCTCCTCTCTGCCACTCCTTTCCGCCAGCACCGCGCTCGGAAATTTAGCCGCATTCTGCCTCTTTCTCGGCTATCAGCTCATACTCTGGTGTCAAGCCCATACGGTATTCAGCCGGCGGCTGGACTTTGAACCGCGGCAGACAACCTACTGTGCCAGAAAACTGCTTTTCGCCCTGGGCATCATTCTCCCCTGGGTATGCATCATGGGCATGAGTGATCTGTTTCAGTTTCTGGCACCTGAAATATTTGTCACCCTGACCCATCATCCGGGCATGTATCTCGCCCTGTTTGCCCTCTTCCTGCTGGCCCTGACCGTAATTGCTCCCCCTTTGACGGTCAAACTGTGGGGTTGCCGGCCGCTGCCCGACTCCCCTCTCCGCCGCTGTCTTGAAGGCCTGTGTTCCCGGGAAGGGGTTGGCTATCGTCAGATTATGCTATGGCCCTCGGTGGAAGGGAAAATGGTTACCGCCGCCGTCATGGGCCCATACCCCTTCACCCGCTACCTGCTGCTTACTGAGGGATTGATTGAGCTGCTCAGCCTGGAGGAGATCAAAGCAGTCATGGCCCATGAGATCGGCCATGTCAAACGTCACCACCTCTTTGTTTACCTTGTTTTTTTTCTCAGTCTGTTTCTGCTCAACCTGGCTTTTTTTGAGCTGCTCATCGGCTGGCTGCTGACCACCGACTTTTTGCAGGATTTTCTCTTCCGGGCACCACACCAGCAGGCTACCATCATCTCCCTGGCAACCACTCTCCCCCTGCTGCTTATCTACCTGCTCTATTTTCGCTTTGTTTTCGGCTATTTTCTGCGCAATTTCGAGCGTGAAGCAGATCTCTATGTCTTCCATTCGCTGGGCACCGCTGAAAGTTTGATCACCGCGTTTCAAAAACTCAGTTGGGTTACCGGCGACCATGGTCAGCGAGCAAACTGGCATCACTACAACATTCCCCAGCGGATCGCCTATCTGCTTGAGTGCGGCAAAAATCCCGCATTGATTGCCAAACATCAACGAAAGGTTAAGACAGGATTAGCAGCTTTTCTGCTCTGCGTCGCATCCCTGGGTTTTTTTGGCTACCACCTTAACAGCGCCGGCTTACGGCAATCACTGGATAATCGCTTTCTCATCAAGGTCATGGAGCGCTATACGCAGGAGCACCCAGATGAGGCCAATGCCGCCATCCATCTGGGCACCCTGTATTATGAGGAAGGGGAGTATCTTCTGGCTAAAGAGCATTTTGAGCGAGCCAGGACGCTGGCGGGCAATCATCCCGAGCTGCTGAACAATTACGCCTGGATGCTGCTTACGGTCGAGGCTCCACAAATCCAGAATATCGACTACGGATTCACCTTGGCCAGGCAGGCATCCGCCATCAAGAGAGCCCCACATATCCTTGACACTCTGGCGGAAGGCTATTGGCGTCGGGGAATGCCGTGCATGGCCCTCGACCTCGAACGCCAGATTCTGGCTGGCAAGCCAAAACAACCGGAGGTTTACCAGCGTCAAGCCGATAAATTTGCCCGGGACTGCCAGCGGTAAACAGCCGGGTCCCAGCAGGGAAAACAATGATAGTAGTCAGGCGTTTTTGGCGGGGTTACTGGGAATTCAGGGGGAAACCCTCTGGGATTTGAAGCATACTAGCCATATTTTTGTTATCACTTATTGTGCTGACCGCAACCTTGTGTTTCATCAAGTCCAGCCCACAGGATCTGCTTTTTATTCACCACAAACGTCTGGCCTGCTTTTCCCTGCTGCATGGCGTTAAAAACCACCATAAAGGGATTGTTTCCTTTAGTAAAAAGCTCACTAAGCCGACCAACTCCCCCTTCAGCCAACAGATTAACCTCGCCGACAAGTGTCGAACCATCTGACAATCTCATCTTAACAGTGACACTCTTGACATGTACCTTTTGCTTCTGCGATACTTCCATGAACGACCCCATGGTGCAATTGTTGGCAGGCTTAACACCCCTCCAAACTATCGTCATCGGCAGAGAACTGGTTTTTCTGACCATTAAAAATACAATCGCTCACCATGCTTATCTCAACAACCCTTACCATCCTCAGGGCATAAAAAGACCGCCGAGGTTGGCGGTCTTTTTATGCCCTGACAAAGTGAACTGATTTCTCCAACGGCCCTATTGCACGGTTGCCTCTTCAACAATCGCCTCAAAATGGTAGCCGGCCGGAAAATCTTTATCCCCGTGGAAAACCCCACTGACGGTAACCACTTGGCCCACCTCCGGCAACGCAGAAGATGTGACCGCCAGATCATGGCTCCCTTTAGCCGGATCACCGCTGCCATCCTGGAGATGAATCCAGTTCCGCTGCATAATATTTTCGTTGATTTTCACAACCTTCCCCCGCACCACTACCTTCTGGCCCTCAAGGGTGCCTTTTTGGGCAAACAGTTCCCCAATGGTGTAACCATTCTCACCGGCCGCTTTCTCCACGTTAACATCAGCAGCCATAGAGGACTCTTGCTGGTCGCCGTGGGGGCCATTCATCATCGGTTTCCCGGAAGGAAGCGGACAGCTCCCATCTTTCGAGCACTTTTTCTGCTCACACGATGCCATTGTCCCTTGGGGAGCCTCGGTCAAAAGACCGCCGGAAAAAATAATTTTCGCAAACGTCCGTTTAAGGGTATTGCTGGTAAAGTCTGCCATCTCGATACCCTGCACCAGAGCCACTTGCTGGCCTACTTCAACAGCCATCGGCGGCGTCGCAACCCAAAGCTCTTCTGCGCCGGTATCCAGCAACACATACGTATAACCGCCGCTGTCCATCGTTTCCAGAACTTTGCCGCAGATTGCCTGGCCTACCTGCTGGACGCTTTGCCCAGCGCCCTGCTTTTTGCCCGGGAACGACCATGCATGAATCGGCACTGCCAGTAACAGTCCAACCACCAGGAACAGCTTAATCATGTTTTTTAATTTCATAGAACGCTCACCATTCCAGCCTGAAAAAGCTCATTTTTCCATGTTCTCTCTGGCAGATCATCCCACCTCAGGCATCTATGGGACCCCATCACCCGTAAAGAGAATATCCTTTTTGTAAAAAATACCCTTTTCCGACTAATTTAGCAAATTATTTTACTTTAATGTTGATAACCTTGCAACAACCGAAAAACGCCTTGAAACCTGGATGGAAGGACTCCAGATTGAAGGCGTACAAAAGCTAAGGAATTCGGTGTACAGCGAGGCCCACTGAAATGCCGCAGGTTGCAGCGCTGCAAGGAAGGTGAAGCTGTTACGAAAACCATCCATGGCAACAAACACACGTCGCTTAAGGACCGACCAGGAACAAATGGAAAACCACTCCCCGCAACCCCCATGCACTACCGTTCGGCATGGGCAAAAAATTGCGCTGAAACACCTGCAAGACATGGGGGGGTTCAGGCAACCAAGTGAATTCCCAGGAAGGTCAGATCATCATCCAGCCTGATAGCATTGGAATAGAGCAGCAACCTTCTCTCAAGTTCTGCCATTTTGATGGCAGTGTCAGGATATCCTGTCTCTTTCAGCAGTGCCAGCAATCCGTCAACACCAAGCTCGCGGCGCTGGGCATCACGCACTTCGATAGCCCCATCTGAAAAACAAAGCAGCGAATCACCCGGGGCCAGGCTGAGGGTTTCCTCAACATAATCCATTCCCGCCATTAATCCGAGAGGAAATCCTGGAACACTCAGAGATTCTAAGGTGGAATTCCCGCGGACCACAACCAGGGGCGGGCCGGCAGCATTACAAAGGTGTACCAGCTGACGGCCGATATCAACCACCCCGAAAACACCGGTGGCAAAGGTATCCCCCTCACTGCCAAGCGCACACAGCTTACGGTTCACTTCAGTAAAAAACGTCGCTGGGGAAGCCAGCAGTGAGCGGGATTCTTCCCAGAGGCTGTGGAGATACATGGTGTACAGAGCGGCGGCAATGCCATGCCCCATGACATCCGCCAGCAGAAATACATAGCAATCCTCATCCAGTCTTTCAATACTGAAATAGTCACCGCCGACAACATCATAGGGAATATAATGGCTGATAAAGGTAATCCGAGGATCGGATTCCTGCGGCATCCGCAATGACTGTTCCTGAATACTTTTCGCCCTCTTCAGATCTTTTATCAAGGAAGACAAATCCCGAAAGGTTTCGACCCCGCCAATGACCTCCCCGGATTTATCCCGGATGGGCGCGACACTGACCTGCAGGGGAATCCGGCGACCATCTTTGTGTTGGGCAAAAACAATGATTGGCACAGCGGATCCACGGTCAGTAACCATGGCCCGGTGCAGGGGACAATACACCTCGCCACAAAGCTCATGGCCATCTTTATCTATATGACACAAGAGGTTATCGCCGCAGGAGCGTCCGACAATCTCCGCCGCCCGCCAACCAACAATGCGCTCCGCTGCTTTGTTCCAGAAAACAATGCGCCGGTCGCAATCGGTGACATAGACACCGTCATTTAAAGAATCAAGGATATCCTGTGAAGAAAGATGCGCTAATTGCGTGCTGGACACGATGAACTCTCCCCATAACCTGCAGTTTTCCCGACATTCTGTGCCGCTTAGTGGACTTTCGCCGGATTACATGAAAACTTTGAGGATTTTATTCCTTTTCCACTGCCCTGCCAACCTGCTGCAGCAAAGCCCCCCCCAAAAAAACAGCAGCCAGTTAAACAGCCAAGCTAGATTTTCCCCAACAGAGAAAAGGCCCCGGACAGGGGGCCTTTTCTCTTGATGAATCGCTGCTGAGCCTCCCAGGAATACTATTTCGGTTCCAACGCTTTCACCAAAGCACGAATCATCAGATTATAAGGAGTTTCCATCCCCACCTGCCTGCCGTATTCGACAATTTTCCCATTGATAAAGTCCACCTCGGTACGCCGTTTATTTTCAATATCCATCAGCATGGACGGCTTATGATCGCCCGCATTTTTCATGTAGCCAATGGCGTAGGGATAGTAGTTCCAACCCAGAGATATTTCGTTGGCCCGGGCAACCTGCACACCCTCTTTGACCAGGTTGTCAACTATCTGAAAAACGATGGGATCCCGCATCACCTGGGCCATGGTCAAGCCGGTGGCCGCACATACGGGATTCATGCAGGCATTCATAATCGATTTGCGCCACACCATGTTAACAATCTCATCAGTCCGCTCAGTAACCAGACCACCCTTGGTCAACGCCGCCGCAATGGCGAGGGCTGCCGGCTTGCCTGCCGGATCGAGCTCCTGAATAAAGTGGGGGGGATGGTGAAAGGCCATGTGAACATGGCCCGGCTTAACGAGACCGCAGCCGTAGTTCACCACAGCCCGCAGCACCGCCGGACGTCCCAGGGATTCCGCCAGCACCAATTCAGTATCTATGCCGTTCTGCCAACTGACAACATACATCCCCTCGCGGTAAAACCCCTGGATTGTCGAAGCAATAAGGTGCAAAACCGTCGCTTTAACAGTGATGATAATGACATCAGGCGGGTCATGGGCCAAATCGTCAATATTGCTGATGCCACGCGTCACCGGCTGCCGGATTTCCTCCGTTCCATCGATAACAATACCAGGATTAACCACCGGCGCCACCAGTTCAGGAACAATATCACACAACGTGACATCAAAACCCCCTTTTGCCAGATAAGCGGCCACAATACAACCCACCGGCCCGGCGCCAATCACGGCAAACTTCTTACAATCAACCCCTGTTTTTTGAGACATCACTGGTCCTCCCTTCCTCGTTGTCCCGATGCCTACTCGGCCCCTTCCAGAATGCCGAACGCCTTGGCATCCAACAGTATTACTCCCGCTTGCTGGAGAATCACAATCGCCTTATCGGTATTACTGAAACGGAAGATCATCACGGCGGAGGCACTGGTAAAGCCGGCAAAAGCATACATATACTGCACACTGATATTGGCATCCATCAAGGGTTTCAGGGCTTTGGCCAAGCTTCCCGCTTTATCCTCGATTTCCACTGCCACAACCTCATCCACCCGGGCGGGGAAATGCTTTTCCATCATAATCCGCCGCGCTTTGGAAACATCGGAAACCAGCAGCCTGAGAACACCATAATCGGCAGCTTCCGCCAGAGTTAACGCCCGCAGGTTGATGCCGGCATCCCCCAAAGCTTTGGTAGCCTCATAAAGCCTTCCGGGGGAGTTTTCCAGAAAAATTGAGATCTGTTTCAGCTTCATTTTCCCCACCTCCAGTTAAATAGTTACCGTTTCAGGTCTTCTTCGGTCTGCGTTCTTACCGGCACTGCCAACCGACCCGGATTTCATGCATCACTCATGCCAACCATCTACCTAACCACAATAGAGAAACCATTGACAATCATTACTTAAACAGCACCGTCCATCAAACTCATCATTTTTTCCTGCATCTTCATGGCAACCTGCTGCCGGTCATGTCCCTCTTTCAGCCGTTCTGCGAGAAGCTTTCCAGCATCAACCGCCATGTTCATGGCTTCAGGCTGCTTGATAACATCGGGAATTTCCTCAGGAACAATTTTAAATCCCTCCCCGTAAAGAATCTGGGGGATGCCAACTTTGCAGGTTTCACCATAGCCGCAGGTATAACAGGAGGCAGCACCCCTACCGGTCACCCGGGCTACTGTTTCGATGAAATTATACATAAAAAATTTTTCAATCTCGGCTGCCGGGGGCTGACTGTGCATCCCTCCGACTCCCACCACAACCCCCAGCTTCCCCCACAAGGCATTCCCCTCCTGATGGCGAAACTGAAACCATCGTTCAAGAAAGGCATGGGTAATGGCATTCAAGGTTGAATAGTAGTTCGGCGCCCCGATAACATAGGCATCGGCCGCAACAATTTTCTCGCGCATCTCCACCATGTCGTCCTGCACCTTGCAGACATTATCTTTTGCACATCCCAGGCAGGCAATGCAGCCGGATATCTTTTTACCACGCAGGGAGAGTAGTTCATAGTCCATGCCGGTACCTTCCAACACCGTCTGCACCAGCGTATGGACTCCGGATGTTTCAGCTTTTCTGGGGCTTCCTGAAATTCCTAAAATTTTCATTGGCAGCTCCTTTCATGAATAACACCACATCACCACGGGCATGCTGTTACCCGGCATGCCTCCGGCGGGCGGTAACCGTCTCGCCACCGATACCCCAGTTATCGGTGGCAACTTCATCGACAACAACAACCGTCGTGCTGGGGTTCTTGCCTAACGTATTCTGCAGAAGATCTGTAACGCCTTTGATCAATGCCGCTTTCTTTGCCGGCGTTAGGCCGTCAGGAGTAAGTTTGATGTTGACATAGGGCATAAGAACCTCCTTTGATAAACGGTCAGCGACCTTCCTGGGTTGCCATTCCTGGATGATGGTGGCAACCCATTGTTGCCTTTACCATAACAATAGCTCCCGGGCCGCGAAAGTCAAATCACTCCCACTGCCGGACATTAGCAGGAAGTTTCGCTTTTCTCAAGCGTAAGGCAATTTTTTTCAAGCAGACAGACGGGATTATAGCTCATTTTTGCTTGGCGTAGACCGGCATCACCCAAATCCTGTTCGCGGTTTACATAGATAAAAGCACCAAGACTGTGCTGGCAGAAATCACGGTTGATAATCTGCGCCAGACCGGTACGGCCGGGCTCGGTTTTCTCAAAGTGGACGACGAAGGTTTTTCTGTTCAGGGGTTCTCCAAGACAAAATGCCCGTACCCGCCCAGCGATAAGAATGACCCCTCCCCTAAGCCCCAGCAGACGGTAGTACTGCAGCGCTTCCTTTACGGCCTGCGTTTCCTGATAGGTGGATGGCCGCTCCAAGGAACAACGGATGTCACACCACCCATCAGCAAGTTCAAGACACTGGGGCAGGTATTCATCGGCAAGTTCGGCATACTGATACCCCGCGGCTTCCTCCCGGAGAAACTTTTTCAGCCGGTTTCGCCGCTTTTGAAACTTCTTGCCCGGCAGGGTGGCCAGGTCTTCCCGCAGGTAGAGGTAATCTGCCTGATTGCGATCCGCAACCGGCGTCCATAGTGGCCCGGGAAAAAGTGATTCAAGCCAGGCATCCGGCACCGGAAAAAAAACCGGCGGCAACCCTTTGCTTTGAAGATGGTCAACCAGCAAGCTGACCGCCTGGTGAACATCACCTTTACCCAGCGGCGGAAAAGCGTAGGACTGCTGATCATAGCCTTTGCCGGTAATCAACAGGAAATCCTGCCACCGGCTCAAACGATACTCATGGGCATGACGAAAAAGGAAGAGGTTGCTGAACGAAAATTCAGCAACCTCGGCATTGATTGTTCCCAACAAAGTCCGCACTTCTTCAGCATGTTCCAGGGTTATATCCCCGAATTGGGGGTATGCCGGAATGTTTGCCATGCGCCCTAACCTCCCTCCATCCTGGTTGCCAACCTGTTTCTGCTATGGTAAGGAAATCTTCAACATTGTCTATTCCACCTTCAGTGACCATGCACCCGAAAAAACCCATCGACTGCCACCAGTGCAGCCAATACTACGTCACCTGGGATCCCCACTTTCCCCATGGCTGCCGGGCAATGGGTTTCAAATTCCCTCTGCCGCTGTCTGGCGAACCGCCGGGCTTCCCTGCCAGCTTTTTACAGCGAAAACTGCCTCTCGCCAGGATACTTGACTGTTCAGCCGGTCAAGGAAAGCCAAAGCGAAAAAGTCAGGGCCGAAACCATCGTACTGGCAGAAATGGCAGCCACCGCCAGATCAGCATCTCCCTCCATTTCATTGGCCATAACATAGGCCAGGGTCGCGGTGGGCGACGCCAGCAGAATCAGCGCCGGAATATATTCTCCTGCGGTTAAACCAAAGAGTCGGTAGAGCCCTAAACCACAGAGGGGCTGCAGAAGCAGTTTGAAGGTCGTACTTACAAGCACCGGTTTGATACGCGCCTGCATGAGAGAAAAGGAGAGCGACGCACCAATGATCAACAAAGCCATGGGCAAGGCCAGACCGCTGAGAATATCAAGACTGCGTTCAACCACCAGCGGCAATGGCAACGATAACGCGGAATAGGAAATTCCGGCAACTGCTGCCAGGATGACCGGGTTTCCCATAATCCGCCAGACCATCACCAGCCGCGATCCTTTGACGGCAGCCGTACCAGCATGCATCTGTAGCGCCACGACCGCAAGAAAGTTTTGCAGGATGATAACGAAACCAGCGATGATGCTGGCCCGGACAAACCCTTCCTCCCCCAGAAAGTAAAAAGAAACCGCCAAACCGATATAGCCAAGATTTCCATGGAAGGAACTTTGAATAAAGGTCCCCCGCTGGCGCCGCGGCAAATTCCAGCCACGACAGACCCCCCAGGCAGCAAAGAAAATCAGCACCATGGCCAGCAGCGTCAGGACCAGCACGCTGCCATTGAACTGACCTTTAAGGGAGCCACGGGAAATGGCCCGGAAGATCATTGCCGGAATGGCCAGATAATAGACCAGGCGATTGGCTGGCTGGAGAAAGTCTGGCTGGAGAAAACCCCGCTGTCGGGCAAAGCAACCCAGCAGAATAATGGCAAAAATGGGAATGATTGTGCTAACGATAGTCATCCAGCCCTCATGGTGAGCGTAATGCCGCCAGGGATTTTTCTTCCCCGCCGGCAGCAAACCAGCCGGCAATCAGTCGATGAGCCAGGGCACCCGGTGTCGGAACACGGATCGTTCCCTGCTCAAGCTCCTTTTTCAGTTCCGACCGGGCCACCCAGCGAACATCTTCCAGTTCTCCATCAGCACAGGCGATCTCCCCTGACGTGGCAACGGCGGTAAAGCCCACCATCAAAGAACGGGGGAAAGCCCAAGGCTGCGAACCAACATAGTCGATCTGCTGCACCTCTACCCCTGACTCTTCCCGCACTTCCCGGGCAACTGCCTCCTCCAGGCTTTCTCCTGGCTCCACAAATCCCGCCAGCACGGAATAGAGCCCCGCCGGCCAGCCGGCCTGGCGAGCCAGAAGGCACCTGTCCTGCCAGCTGACTTGAACAATCACCGCTGGATCGGTACGGGGGAAATGCTGCCGCTGACAGGCAGGGTTGGTGCACACCAGCAGATGTCCCCCCTCCGCGCCGGCATTAAGAGCTCCGCAATCACCGCAATAACGATTCCGCCGGTGCCAGTAGGCCATGGCCCGGACATAGGAAAGCATGAGAAAAACACTGTCCGGCACCACAGAAACCAGCCGTCGCAAGCGGCAAAAAACCCCAAAGGGTCTCAATCGGTCAGCCACCGACTGATCATCGGGCAGAACGAGGGCAAACCAGGGGTTTTTCTCCCGAGTGCCAAGGAATATAACCTTAGAAGAATCGAGAAGGTCTTCAAGGTCGACGGCCGCCAGGCTGACTGGGAGAGGGGACTCCTCACCGGCAAAGAAGTTCTGTAACCGCCAGCAGGGCAGAAACCGCGATTCAGGCTGCGTCAGCTGCTCAGCAAGCCAGTCTGCATCACGACGCTTGACAGCCGACCGATCAAACAAGAAATCCTGCTTCATCTCACCAGGTCACCATTCCCGTCCTGCAGCCATTTCTCCATACGATCATCATCTGCCCGCCATGGCACACATCGCCCGGCATCAACCGGAAAAATGCTTCTTAACATACCGTTTCAGAGTGTTTTCAAAATCGGTCTCCCATTCTCCCTGGTAGACAATCCTGGAGGCTAGCTCACTGGCCAAAATGGCATAATGATATTTCGGCGGCAGCTTCCTGATCCGCAGCCGGTATTTCCGGTTATCACTGATAAAGCGGGGTAAATGGGCCAGGATAACCGGGCGAAACATGGCATCGGCGGCCAAATCAGGCCGCGACTGGAAAAAGCTGAACAGCCGATTATAATGCTCATTGATTTCTGCACTGATACTGTTGGCAATCTCCGTATAAAGAATGCTCCCTCCCGCTTCCCGGTAGCGGCTGAACAACAGTTGCGCTTCATCACGAGCCCGCTTTTCCAGAATACCAAGGACATCAGCCACATACGTCTCCTTATGTCTGAGAAACTCCTTCTCACTGAGCAGCAGATTGGCAATAATCTCATACGAAGAAGAGATAACCCCGCATTTATTGGCAGCCGCATCACGGATAACAATCACCCCCCGCTGTTGAATCTCCTGGCGGGCAGCCGGGGTAATGAAAGAGTTGGCACCCTCGACAATCGCTCGGCAGGTGGCTTCCCCCCGGGCAGTGAACAACCGTTGCCAATTATGGCTATCAATGGTTTCCGGCCGACCGCCGGCAGGAATAAAAAGGTCGGCAGCAACGGAAAAAATCAGGCCGTCAAACTCCCGATGAAACTCGTCCGGGGTTATCCAGTGTTCTTCAACTCCCTCCTCCGTGCGAACTAGCTTACGGAACAACTCAACCAGACCTTCCTGGCGCCTTATTTTGCGAAAGAGTATAAATCCACCCGGCGAAAGAAGATCGGGATTGAAATCATCGATATTGGCCGCCAGTGCCAGTCGGCCCATTTCCTGCCCATCAAGCCCCCGGGGATCATAGGCCGCCCCCGAACCGGCCACCACCAAGGTGATCGCCACCCACGGGCAGCGGGCCAGCAGCAAGCGGATGGCGTTCCCGGCCACGTCACCGTTGGGACCGCCGGTAATTTTGACCGTAAACGGGTCATGCCGCATATCCACCCCCAGCTCAGCCATGGTTATTTCGGCAAAGGTTATAACCCCCAACGACGTCACCCCGTACTGCTTATGGTTGATACCCACCTCTTTGCTGGATATCAGCGCCGGCCCAAGGAGATACCCTCTCTTGACCGATTGCCTGGCAATCAGTTCAATCATCGAATCATGCATATTCTCATCGGGGCCCAGCTCGATCGGTTCATCTTCACCATAATAATCAACAACCTGCGGATGCTGAACCCGGCCGTTACGGGTAACAAAGATATCCAAAAAAGCATTGACAAAGCCGTACTGGAGCTTGTAGAGGCGCTGGGTGATAAGATCCTGATCCTCAATGTCCGAAACATCCAGCACCACCCCCATCTTTGAACCGCCCTCATAGATATCCTTGTTTTTCAGGTTCTGGGTATGGGCCAGGACATAGACCTCGCGAAACAGGGTATCCGCGGTAGTGAGAAAGTCATCCGCTGTCCGGCAGATAACCGTCCGCCAGCCGCCACGAGCAATATCAGCAAAACCCACATGGTAGCCGGCCCCGTAGCGACCGTAAAAAAAGGTCACCCGAAAAGGCTCACCGGCCGGCAGATCACTGGTGAATTCGTCGCCCATGGCTACCAGGTAGGCAGGATCAAGGCGAAAGGCCAGCGCATGTTTTTCCGGCACAAAAAAATTGGTCTTCAACGTATAGTGAATCAGCAGCAGAGCGGTGAAAAAAATTGTTTTTCTGGTCTCATCCAGAACCCGATGGCCGGTATTATAGCCCTCAATCTCCTCTTTCACGTGGGCATAGGCACGCCCATAGCGGACCTCACGGTCCTCTTCCGACGGATGAAAACGAAGAAAAAACAGCTTCGTCAGCTGCAGTGCCAGATCCGGATTATGGTAAAAAGCCCTTTTGATCTCCTGCAGGTCAAACTGTTCCGGCCGGTTATGGGCCAGATTGCCATGGCAAAAGGCAATCAGGGCATTGGTCAAAGAAGCTTCCGGGCCGGTCATGACCCGATGAACCAGAAAGGAGGTATAGACCCGGCCGGTATTGGCGAGAATCTGGGTATTATAGAGTTCAGCTTTCAACTCCTGATAGAACGCTGACTCTTTCAGCACCAGATCACCCTGCCGCGTGGAAACATAGAGGGTTGCCAGAAAATAGGGGGTTACCCCATTGCTGACATTGAGGCAATAAGCCCGGCGGATACTGATATCAAAACGATTGAGAATTTCCAGCACCTGGGCCAGGAAGCCGCCTTCCGGCGGGTTGCCCACGGCAAACAGGAGTCGTGATTCCTGATGGTGGGTGACATCTTCGGTATTTTCAACGTCCAGATAGAGGCCATTATGCTTGCAGACCTGCTGATAGAGGGAGATGATCCGGGCAACCCGCTCAGGCGGCGAGATACGGATATAGCGTTCGTTGTTAAGCCAGAGCATCCGCAGAATCTGATCAAAGTCAGCAAAAGCAAAATCAGGGTAGGCGGCCGGCATGACGTTCTTGATCGCTTGCTTGATGGTCCGCGGGATACGAATGATGCCAGCGGCGGCAATCTCACGGTGGGGTTTGCGGTCAAATTCGAACCGCTGAATTTCGAGCGGATCTTTTGTGCCGGGAACCGGTCGATAGGAATGACTGACCTCTGCGTAAGAGATGTTTTGTTCCTGGAGCTGACTGAATGACTGATAGAGGGAACCCGGAAGGCTGAGACTGGCCTGAATCAGCTGCCCTGGCTGGTCGGCAAGCACCAGATGGCGGTTATGGACCAACGTATGGAGGCTGCCAACCAGATTGGCAAGAGCATCATGTTCGTCGGCCATGGTAATGAAAAAGTAGGGGTTAAGATTTGCCTGGAGCCAGTCAAAATTTTTCTCGGCCTGGGCACAACGCTCCTGTAAAATCCCCTCAATACTTACATACATGGCTTTTTTCAGCTGCTGAAACTGTTTGTCCATCACCACCTCACTGTAATTTTATCAGGCTGCAACCTTCGTCACTGCGGCAGACTGGCTGCTCACCTCACTCCACAGGTTTTGCTTGCCTCGAAGATGGAACGGCTGCGATACCATCTGGAGTTAGAGGCATTTTAGCGTTTGTTCTTTTCATACCATCTAACACCGGACAGCGCCAGCATTCTCTTATGGTCATGATGAACAAACCCAACCCACAGGCCGCCATCAGAAGCACTTTAAGTCGATTTTTTCCATGCCCAAAAAACCGTCAGGAAACTTTTCTTACCAGGAAGGCAACAATCTCAAGGTGGTAGGTATGGGGAAACATATCAACCGGCTGGGCGGAAAGCAGCTGGTAACCCAGGGCAGCCAGCCGCTGCACGTCCCGGCACAGGGTGGCAAGATCGCAGGCAACATAGACAATCCGGGCAACTTTGCTGGCGGCCAGCTGCTGCAGCAGGCGCTGGTCGCACCCCTCTCGGGGAGGATCAAGAATGACAGCATCAATGGTTGATAATCTGGCAGCTAAGGGGGAGAACATCTTTTCAGCCCGACCGCCAATCCAGGTTACCTGTTCGGCAGCCAATGTCTTGCTGTTTATCTCGGCATCGCGCAATGCACTACGGGATGACTCAATACCATATACCCGGTCGAAAAATCCGGCAAAGGAGAGGGCGAACAGGCCAACGCCGCAGAACAGGTCAACCAACGTCCCGTTATGCTTCCCCGAAAGCAGCAAACCGGCAACCGTATCCACCAGAATTTCAGCCTGGGAGGTGTTGGTCTGGAAAAATGATTGCCCTGAGACTTGAAACGTCAGGCCTCGACAGGGAATTGCTACCCTGTCGGCGACCATAGCCGCTGTCGTTTTCAAGCGGGCAACAATCGCTGCCGGCAGGTCGGTCGTCAGCCGGGGAACATGCGTACCAAGCACATCCATACCACTGCGCACGGCAATGGAGGTAATCGGCCGTTTGTTCAGCCAGCTGGCAAATGCCGGCAAAGAACGGCCACAATCAGCAAGGAACTGATTGTTTTGGCGGTGCTGCACCAAACATGAACCAGTTGGTAAACTAAAAATACTAACCACTCGGTGGGAGTTAGCGGCAAAAAATCCCAAGTGCACATTTTCATGGTCAACCAGAACACACTTGGCCGTCACCTTGTTACGAAAATGAAAAGGATCAGTCATGCCAACAACGGCATGGACTTCAACTGTTTCCGCCGGCAGGGCATGCCGGAGCCCTTCAACAACCAGTTCTCTTTTTATGGCGAGTTGTGAATCATAAGCCAGGTGCTGCCAGGGACAGCCGCCACAGCCGTGCTGAATATAAGGACAGGGAGGGGTAATGCGAACCGGCGACGGGGTAATGATTTCCAGCAATTCAGCCCGGGCATAGCGCTTTTTTCGGGTAACGATTTTTGCCCGGATGATATCGTGCGGCGCGGTCCACGGCACAAACACCGCCAGCTGATCCACGCGTCCCAGGCCATCGCCGCCATAGACCAGCTTCTCTATTGTCAGGGTAACAATATCGTTGACGTCGGCGCTCATCAGTGGTGGGGCAGGAAAAGACAACACATTATTTTTGGGTGATGGCCTTCAGGCCGGGCACGGGAGGCAGCATGGATCTCCTGGATCCCGATGACCGGTTATACGTCATTGTCTCGCGGCCACCCCGGGCAACTGGGGTTTGCTGCTCACCACCGGTGATAAGGTAGCTGACAACATCTTTGAGCTCATCGGCATAGGAGGTCATCTCCCCCGCAGCAGCGGCAAACTCTTCCGCGGTCGCCGCATTATGCTGGGTTACCTTATCCATCTCACTGATGGCATAATTAATCTGTTCAATACCATGGGCCTGCTCCCTGGATGCCTGTGATATATCGCCGGTCAACCGGTTCACGTTATCAACCTGCTCTGACACCGTGGCAAAACCATCAACCGAACGGGAAACCAGGTCAATACCCCGCTTGGTTTTCTGAACGGTATCCTCAATCAATACCGAGGTATCTCTGGCGGCAACCGCCGAACGCAACGCCAGATTTCTTACCTCCTCGGCAACCACCGCAAAACCGGCACCCGCTTCTCCGGCCCTTGCCGCTTCAACGGCAGCATTCAGGGCCAGCAGATTAGTCTGGAAGGCAATCTCATCGATGGTTTTAATGATTTTTGATATTTGATCACTGGCAGCAGAAATCTCGCCCATGGCATCTTTAAGTTCGGTCATTGTTTCATTGACCTGGCCAAAGCCGCCGCTGACCTGCCCCATCATCAGGTTGCCCTGATCAGCATTGGCGGCGTTCTGTTTCGTTGTGGCATTCATCTCCTCCAGAGAGGCAGCCGTCTCCTCCAGCGCCGATGCCTGATTGCCGGCACCATCCGCCACCTGTTGGCTAGAGGTTGAAATCTGGGCGGCCGCCGCTGATATCTGATTGGAGTTTTGCATCAATCTCTTAATGCCGATTTTCAACGGTGCGCTGATGGTGTGATTGATGAACAGCATAAGCAGTAAACCACAAGCAAGCCCACCAGCAGTAATCAGTAACAACCCCATGGCATACCCTCGGGATACCGAAAAAGCCGGACCGGCAACCTGATGCTGCACACTGTTCAAACCTATCCAGCTATAGGTTCCCATGGCAAGCAGAAAAACCGCCATTACCACATATCCCACCAGCAGTTTGTTGATTATTTTCATTTTTCTGAACCAGCGCATAAACATCCCTTCACGTTGAGCAAGGTTATGACTCTCTTCACTATTCAACAACAAAACTAATAACCAACCACGGTCCTTATCCTTTCGGCAACCGCCGGCCATTATTTTAGCCATTTCTGTAAAAAAGAACCACTGGGAGGAAATGGGAGCAGAAGTCGCAGAAAGTTTTTACAGCTGCGTTTCACCACCTTCAGGAAAGTCGTGGCGAACCAGCCGGATAGTTTCCAGGGAGGCTTGACAGGCAAACATCTTTTGCAGAAAGGAAGGCATTACATGGTCCGACAGCCGGCGCGCCCGGGGGTTTTCCATCTTTAACGGATTGATAAAACGGCCGTTTTTCTTCATCCGAAAATCCAGGTGGGGGCCGGTTGCCATTCCGGTGCTACCCACATAGCCGATAACCTCCCCCTGGGCCACCTTGATGCCCCTTTTGGCCTTGCCGGCAAAACGGGAAAGATGCAGGTAGCTGCTTTCATAGCCGTTGGGATGACGAATTTTGACGTAGTTCCCCGCCTGGTTGTCACTGGCAACGCAGACAACCGTCCCGTTGCCCGCCGCTTTTACCGGCGTTCCGACGGGAGCGGCATAATCTATCCCGGGATGGGGCAGCCAGATTTTTCTAATGGGATGGAGACGGCGATGGCTGTAGGTGGAGGAAATTCGATGAAAGGAAAGCGGCGCTTTCAGGAACGCCTTACGCAGGTTGCTCCCGTCAGCATTATAATAACCGGGAAGTCCGTCTTCGTCGCGATAGAGTATTCCCAGAAAGTTCTTTCCCTGATTGGTGAATTCCGCCGCCTGCACCAGACCATAGTCGATAAATTTGCCATCACGATACCGCTTTTGCACCAGCGCTCTAAACCGATCACCAGCCCTGATATCCCTGATGAAATCAACTTCCCAGGCGAAAATATCTGCCAGCTTGTACGCCAGCTCAGCCTTTTCGCCTATGGCTGTCACGGCGGCAAATAGAGTAGAATCGATAGTGCCCTGAACCACCACAGTATTGACATCATAGGCTATGGGAACCCGGGAAACAGTAAAGCCAGCAGCCTGACAGGAAACTGCCAGTTTTTCCTCAGCATTGATCTCGTAGTCAAAACCAACCAGCTCACCATCGGCCACCTGCAGTGAAAAAATCCGGCCGGCACGAATCCGGGAGAGGGGAAAGCTGCTGTCACACGCTTGGCTTAAGGCGACAATCTGCCGGGGGGCAAGGTAGTCACTCAGCAGCGCCGAAACCGTTTCTCCGGGGCGGATAATCCGGGAACAGGACTCCACAACCGGCAGTGAATCCTGCCCGGCAGCCGGCACCGACCCGTCCGGCATTGATCCCTGGGCAACCGGCAAAACCGGCTCATTGGCACCAGACGATGCCAGAGACCATCGGCCAAAAGACTGTCGATCTGAAAAAGTTCCCGAGAGGACGCCGCCAGCCAGTACCAGAGCGGCCAGCAAAAAACAAACGACCCGACGTTTGCGACGCCGACCTTTTGTCTTTTGCTCGTTTAAACGGTCATGCATGGCAACAAAAAACCCCAAAGCTTCCCGAGTGAATTTCCCCATTGATGTTGAACACCCTATAATGACCTTTATCTCTTTTGTCAACGTTGACGGCTTTATTCTCTACCAGGGTCACGCAGTTCCTCCGGCTTACACTGGCATGATTCATGTTGTCGCCCATGTTTGCCAACCATTTCCAAGCAGCTCGAAGGCACCCCACCGCCAAACATGGTCACACAAGCAATTCCCATGCCTATAACCATGCGCCCTTCAGTTTCCATGACGATGATGGCAGACTGGCCATAAGCTCATCGGCTGGCAATGGCCTGCTGATCAAAAACCCCTGGGCAACATCGCAGGTCAGCTCTTTCAACTGCTCAAGAACGGTGTCAGTTTCAACTCCCTCTGCGGTTACTTTCAGCCCCAGGTGGTGGCCAAGCTCGATAATTATTTTAACAATAACCGCATCGTCATGATTATCGGCCATATTCATGACGAATGATTTGTCAATTTTAAGCTCGTGAACCGGCAGCTGTTTCAGATAAGCCAACGATGAGTAACCGGTGCCAAAATCATCAATGGACAGCCGGACAACAATGTTCTGCAGCCTGGTCAAAACCTCCATAGCCCGTTCATGATCCACCATAATGGTGGTTTCAGTAATTTCCAGGACAATATGGTCAGGGTTAATCCGATGAGCGGCCATCATCCCGATCAGCATATCGGGAAACTGGGGATCCAGCAGCACCCTGGCGGAGATATTGATCGTCACGCCGAGATCATAGCCGGCAGCCTGCCATGCCGCGACCTGCTTTAGCGACTGATCAATCACCATATTGGTCAGTGGTCTGATCAATCCGGTGCGTTCCGCCAGCGGAATAAAATCATCAGGAGGCATCAAGCCATGCTCCGGATGCTGCCAGCGCGCCAATGCTTCCACTTCTAAAATTTTGTTGGTCTTGAGGTCAACTTTTGGCTGGTAAAAGAGCAGCAGTTCCTGCTGCTCAATAGCCTGGCGCAGCTCAGCCAACAACGTCAACCGTCGGGGACTGTAGTGATCGAGTTTGCGTGAATATTGGAGAATGCCTGATTTTTCCCGCTTGGCCGCATACATGGCCACTTCCGCACGCTGCATCAAGGTATCAACATCATTTCCATGTTCAGGAAACAAAGCAATACCGATACTGGCATGGACATCAAGGTTGAGACCACTGACCTGGAATGAAGGCTTCAGAGCCTGCTGCAGCTTTTTAACCACCAGTGGCAGATCGCGCTCGGATGCCAGCTTGGGCAACAGAATGGCAAATTCATCCCCACCCAAACGGGCGACGCTGTCCAGGTTGCGAATGGTTCCCTGCAATCGGGTAGCCACCTGCTTCAAAATGATATCACCATTGAAGTGGCCCAGGGTGTCATTGATCTCCTTAAAATTATCCAGGTCCATGATCAGCACTGCCAGCTGGCTTTGCTGTCGCTGGGCGGCACTTAAAGCCTGCTGCAGGCGGTCGTGGAGCAGAACCCGATTAGGAAGTTCGGTCAACGAATCATGGGTCGCCTCATGGGTCGCCTTTTCCTCCAAAACCGCCGTCTGAGCCCGCAGATCGGACGTCTCGTCGATGATTACCGCACCAGCCTGATAGGCAATCATGGAACTTACATACTGCCCCCAGAAGGCAAACATAAAAGGCATCATATCCAACACCCAGAGGGCGAAATTCGTCTTCTGGGCATACACTAGACTGTCAAGGGTAATGGTATTTTTTTCGAGATAGGCAACCATCACGGTAGCCATGAAAATACAGGTGACCGCGATAAGAACACCATAAACCGCGTATTTGCTGGCTCGGGATTTCAGCAGACCGGTGGTGGCCGCCAGCCTCTGGACCGTGGAACTAATCATTATGCCCTCTCAATCAAAGTGTGTCCCTTGAGGCAAACAATAACCATGTCCGGGGAAGGTTCTTTTGGCTACTATTCGCCAGCCTTTTGTTCTTCGCCGCCATCTGTCAATAACTTATCGAAAACATTCCATAAAACTTAAATAAAGGGAACTTTACTCTTTTGAAGCCATTCGCTGCTGGCATAATCTTGTCTTTTCGCTTATAGGTGCAGGAGCAACCTGTTGACCTGTTTTGTCACCATTCGCTTACGGAATACTCGCCATGAGAGCATTGTTTTTCCAGCTTATCGCCGATCAGCTGCACATCACCAGCCGGCAGGTGCAAGCCGTTGATGAACTGCTGCAGAACGGCAGCACCATCCCGTTTATTGCCCGCTACCGCAAGGAGGACACTGGATCCCTTGACGAGGTTATGCTGACTACCATCAGAAACAGTCTGGAGCAGCTGACCGCCTTGGAACATCGGCGGGAAGTCATCCGAAACTCCCTTGCCGACCGGCAGCTACTCACCAGGGAGCTGGAAAATCGGCTGCTGGCAATAACATCGATGACGGAAATGGAAGATTTCTACCTTCCCTACCGGCCAAAACGACGAACTAGGGCTTCGGTCGCCCGGGAAAAGGGGTTGGAACCCCTGGCGACCAAACTGCTGGCCCAGCAAACCGTCGATCTCCCTGCTGCAGCTGCACCCTATCTCGATCCGGAAAAGGAGGTCCATTCCATTGATGATGCCCTGGCCGGCGCCCGTGACATTGTCGCTGAGTGGGTCAGCGAGGATCCTGCCAGCCGCACCTTACTCCGCAAACTATTTGTGGCCGAAGGAATTATCGTTGCAAAAGTCGTCAAAGGCAAGGAAGCAGCTGGCAGCAAATTCCGTGATTACTTTGCCTGGCAGGAAAAAGCAGCAGCCATCGCCGGCCACCGGCTGCTGGCCATGCTACGCGGCGAAAAGGAAAAAATTCTCAGTATCACTATTCGCCCGCCGGAAGAAAACGCTCTCGTACTGCTCCGGCAACGATTTGTCAGGCGTGACAACCCAGCCGGCCATCAGATCAATACTGCGGTGGAAGACAGCTATAAAAGGCTGCTGGTTCCGGCGCTGGAAAATGAATTCCGCCGGTCGCTGCGGGAGCGGGCCGAAGGGGAGGCGATAAAGGTTTTTGCCGACAACCTTCGTGAACTGCTCCTCGCCTCACCCCTCGGGCAAAAACGGCTGCTCGCCCTTGATCCGGGCTTTCGCACCGGGGCCAAACTGGTATGCCTGGACGGCCAGGGACAGCTGCTCCACCACGACATCATCTATCCGACCCATTCACAAAAAAAAGTTACCGAAGCGGCGGCCGTGATAAAAACCCTTTGCCATCGGTACGCCATTGAGGCGATCGCCATCGGCAATGGCACCGCCAGCCGGGAGACGGAAGCCTTTATCAGGTCCCTTGACCTTGACGGCACCATTGACATTGTAATGGTCAACGAGGCGGGAGCCTCCGTCTATTCCGCTTCTGAGGTGGCCCGAACGGAGTTCCCCGACCATGATCTGACGGTCCGGGGTGCGGTTTCCATCGGCCGGCGCCTGCAGGACCCCCTGGCGGAACTGGTAAAAATAGACCCTAAAGCGATCGGCGTGGGACAGTACCAGCATGATGTGGATCAACAGGCGTTGAAACGGCGGCTCGATGAGGTGGTCAGCAGCTGTGTCAACATAGTGGGAGTGGAGGTCAATACGGCCAGCCCTGAGCTCTTATCCTCTGTCTCCGGTTTAAGCCCGGTCCTGGCTCACAACATCGTCAGATTCCGCAATGAACAGGGTCCCTTCAGCTCACGACAGCAGTTGCTCAAGGTTCCCCGTCTGGGAGCCAAAGCCTTTGAACAGGCTGCCGGATTTCTCCGCATCCGCAACGGCAGCAATCCCCTGGATGCCAGTGCCGTCCATCCAGAACGCTATTCCCTGGTGAACCAGATGGCGCAAGAGTGCGGCTGTCCGGTCAAAGAATTGATGGCTTCAGAAAGTCTGCGGCAGCAGATTAACCTGCAAAGGTATATTTCCAGCACGGTCGGCCTTCCTACCTTGAGCGATATCATGGCAGAACTGGCCCGACCCGGCCGAGATCCTCGCCGGAAATTTGAGCGCTTCTCTTTTCAAGAGGGGATTTGCCAGCTTGAAGACCTTAAGCCGGGGATGAAACTCCCCGGGCTGGTCACCAATGTCACCAGATTTGGTGCCTTTGTGGATATTGGTGTGCACCAGGACGGCCTGGTCCATATCAGTCAGCTGGCCGATCGCTATGTCAGGGACCCTGGAGAGGTGGTCAAAGTCCAGCAACAGGTGATGGTCACCGTCATGGAGGTCGATCGCGAGCGCCGGCGCATTGCCCTTTCACTGCGTGAACGGCCTGAAAAACCCTGAAAAGACCAAACATTGACGGTGCCGCCGGCGGCAAAAAGTGCCACCTTACGCTCATGTTTGAGGCTGTACATGGCGTCGTAATCAAGCACCGCCAGCTTTGCCCTGAGTTCATCGATGGCGGTCATAATCTCACGATCATCGACCTTGATGAGAAGCTCGCCCTCCTTCACCTTTTGACTTTCGGCAACAGCAATCTCGGCAATACGGCCGCTGAACCCGGCAGTTATCCGGCTCTTTAACGGGCGCTCAGCTGCGCGAGAAGCATCCTTGTCTGTTCAGGATTCGGATCTTTTGGATGACCGTTGCAACACCGACAACGGAAGCAGAATAATTTTTTCATTATGATGATCCCTCTACAAGCAGATAAAGTCCGGGATAATCAACCGAATACCTACGTTTTCCTGAACCACGCCCTGAGCATATGCCGGATGGCTGCCAGGGGATGATGCCAAAGCATTTTTGGTCCGGCATAGCGCATGACCGCCCGGATCCTTTCCCGCATGGCCGGCTTATAACAATGGATTGGACATCTGCCGCAGGTGGTTTTTTTCTCCTGCAAGGGACAGTGATCAATCCTTGACCACGCGTACTCCAGCAGCTCTCTGCAGTCAGGACAAAGCGGGCGGCACTTGTGCTGCTTACGGCAATACAAGGCAATCATGCGGGCAATAGTTTCCCGCTCTTGTTGTATTCGTAATGAGGCGAGGTTATCATTTGCCATGAGTTATTGACCATCGTCGAGGATCAGTTTGCCAGTCACCGGCATAATACCAAGACGGTGCGGACGTTTTGTTCCTGGGTTGCCTTTCGGACTGAACAATAGTCTTAGCACGGATGATCGCCGTTTTTCGTTGACTTGAGTCAAGCCGCCAAGCCTTCCCGCCATCCATTGAAAAGGAAACCCCTCATCAGGGAACAGCGATTGCCTTGCTGCATGGCAATCCGGCAATACCCATGGGGAAACGACTATGGTAGCCCAGGAAACCCGATGCCCCGCCAAAATAAAAAAAGCGTCTTCCTAATGGAAGACGCTTCACGATTCTGCTTTCTACCGCCACTTTCAGGCAGCTATTATGTACTTTCGGCGACGAATCGACCCAATGGAAGAATTTACCCGGACAATAGCTGTAAGCAGCTCTTATCGCATCTAACCTGCATCTTCCCTATCGGCGTCCGGCCCGTTTGCGATCAACTTCCTTCAGCAGCCTTTTGCGCAAACGAATATATGAGGGGGTAACCTCCACCAGCTCATCGTCGTTGATGAACTCCAACGCCTGTTCCAGAGAAAACCGCACCGGCGGAGTAAGGATAATATTTTCATCACTGCCGGCGGCCCTGATATTGGTAAGCTGCTTGGCCCGAGTGGGATTGACCGCCAGATCATTGCCCCGGTTATGGATGCCGACAATCTGCCCTTCATACACCTCCACATTGGCCTCGACGCAAAGGCGGCCCCGCTCCTGCAAATTGAAGAGGGCATAGGCCAGCACCTTGCCGGACACCATGGAAACCAGCACTCCATTCTGGCGGGCCCCCAGCTCCCCGGTCTGCACCGGACCGTAATGATCAAAGATATGGGTCATGATGCCGCTGCCGGACGTCATGGTCATAAACTGGGAGCGAAAGCCGATAAGCCCCCGGGACAAGATGGTAAAATCAAGCCTGACCCGCCCCTGGCCATCGGGCCTCACGTTGGTCAGCTCCGCCTTCCGCCGGCCGAGCTCCTCCATAACACCGCCCTGGTGCTGGTCCTCGCAATCAATCACCAATATTTCATACGGCTCCTGCAACTGGCCATCAATTTCCCGGACAATCACCTCCGGGCGGGACACCCCCATTTCATAGCCCTCCCGGCGCATCTTTTCAATCAAAACTGAAAGATGCAGTTCCCCCCGGCCGGAAACCACAAACCTGTCCGGGCTGCTGCCGGGGGCAACCCGCAGGGCGACATCATGAATCAACTCACGATCGAGCCGCTCTTTGAGGTTGCGACTGGTAACAAATTTGCCGTCAAGACCGGCAAAAGGAGAATCATTGACCTGAAAGGTCATATTAACCGTCGGTTCATCAACTGACAGGGGCGGCAAAGCCTCAGGAAAATCAGGGGCACAGATGGTATCGGAAATTTTCAGCTCATCAATGCCCGTAATACTGACAATATTGCCGGCATGGGCTTCATCCACGTCCCGACGTTCAAGGCCAAGATGGGCCATAATGCCTAAAAGTCTTGCGGGACGCTGCCGGCCATTACGATCAACCACAACAACCGGGGTATTTCTGCGGGCCCGGCCCCGACGGATGCGGCCAAGGCCGATAACCCCGACGTAGGAGCTGTAATCCAGGGCACATACCTGCATCTGGAAAGGTCCATCGAGATCAACTGACGGCGGCGGTACCTGGGCCACAATCAGATCAAGCAAGGGGGACATATCACCACTGATTTTTTCCGGTTCAAGACCGGCAATACCTTGTACCGCCGAGGCATAGACCACCGGAAAATCAAGCTGTTCATCATTGGCGCCAAGGCGGACAAAAAGATCAAATATCTGGTCCACCACCCAATCCGGCCGCGACCCAACCCGATCAATCTTATTGACCACGACAATGGGATTCAATCCCGCCTTGAACGCTTTCTGGGTCACAAAACGGGTCTGGGGCATGGGACCATCAACCGCATCCACCAGCAGCAGGACAGAATCAACCATTGACAGGATTCGTTCGACTTCACCACCAAAATCCGCATGACCCGGGGTGTCGACAATGTTGATCTGGTAGTCACGCCATTGGATGGCTGTATTTTTGGCCAGAATGGTAATGCCGCGCTCCCGCTCCTGATCATTGGAATCCATGATCCGCTCTTTGCCGGCATCACGCCGGTCCAGCGTTCCCGACTGCTGCAGCAATCGGTCAACCAGAGTGGTTTTTCCATGGTCCACGTGGGCAATAATGGCAATATTTCGCAATTTTTCTACTGAATCCATATGTATCAACCTGTTGCAGACGTTATGATGGACATTTCCCCTCCCGGAGCACACGGCCCGGACAGCGGTTGCATGAACCAACTCGCAGGATACCTTTTTTGTATTGCACCAACTGGCAGTGGAGAAGGAAAAGGATGGAGGAGCATCAAAGGCAGTGTATCAAGAAAATGTTGCGCTTCCTAGCATCCTGCCGGTGAAACTGTCAAGGAAAATTACATCAGGTCATGTTCCTGCATGAATTTCTCCCGCATGCGGAACTTGGCCGGCTTGCCGGTAACCGTCAGGGGAAAGGCATCAACAAAACAAATATGGCGGGGAATCTTGAAATGGGCGATGGCGCCCCGGCAGTACTCCTTCAACTCTGTAGCAGTTATTTTCAGACCCGGGCGCAGTTGTACCCAGGCAACGATCTCCTCGCCCATCCGTGGATCGGGAACACCGAAAACCGCCACCTGAAGAATGTCAGGATGGCTGACAAGAAAATCTTCAATTTCGCGCGGATAAATATTTTCCCCTCCCCGGATGATCATCTCCTTGAGGCGGCCACTGATATGGAGGTAACCATCCTCGTCAAGCCAGCCCAAATCACCGGAATGGAGCCAGCCATGATGGTCAATGGCTTTGCCGGTGGCGTCAGGGTCATCATAATAGCCCTTCATAACCTGGTAACCGCGAAAACACACTTCACCGATTTCCCCCCGGGGCAGGATGGTGCCGTGCCGGGGTGACACCACTTTCACCTCCTGATGGGGAAGGTTGGTGCCCACCGTTGTTGTCCGGCGAACCAGATTATCATTGGCTGCCGTCAGGTGGGTAAGGGGCGAGGCTTCGGTCTGACCGTAGCCGATCAGAATCCGGGAACAATGCATCCGGGTTATGACCCGCTCCACCAAGTCAGGAGCACAGGGAGCACCAGCCATAATCCCGGTACGCAGACTCGATAAATCGAAGTCGGCAAATCCAGGATGTTCAAGCTCAGCTATAAACATGGTCGGCACCCCGTGAACCGCGGTACAGCGCTCTTCGGCAATCCCCCGCAGCACCGCCGACGGCTCAAAATAGTCACAGGGGATGACAATACAGGCACCCACCGACAGGCAGAGTAGGTTGCCCAGCACCAGACCGAAACAGTGGTAAAAGGGCACCGGCACGCAGAGTCGGTCGACAGCCGTAAAACCCAAGGATCGGGCGGCAAAATAGGCATTATTGAGGATATTATGATGACTCAGCTCAACCGCCTTCGGCGTCCCGGTAGTCCCGGAAGTATACTGGATATTGATGGGGTCGTCAAAATCAAGGCCAGCGGTAACCGCCTCCAGTTGTTCTTCCTTTATCTGCTCAGCTGCCGCCATTACATCCTGCCAGAGGGTAAAGCCGGAAGACGGCCGGCTGGTGGCGGCTGGGTTGGCAGGATCATAAAGGATGACATGGCGCAGTGCAGGAACTTGATCATCATCCAGTGCACCTGCCGTTGCCCATGCCAACGAAGGCAATAAACCAGCAAGCATGGCGGCATAGTCACTGGTCCTGAATGCCGGAATGACAAACAAACCTTGGACATGGGACCGCCGCAGGGCATACGATAGTTCTTTCGGTCGATACGCCGGGTTAATGGTCACCAAGACAGCTCCAATCCGGGCGGTGGCCAGCTGCAGGACAATCCACTGCAGGTTGTTGGTCGACCAGATGCCGATCCGGTCACCGGAACCATATCCGAGGGCCAGCAGGCCCCGAGCCAGGGAGTCGGCTTCCTGCCGCAGCTCCCGGTAGGTCAACCGTCTATTCTGGGGCAGGGAAACCACTGCCTCGTGATCAGGATAGGCTGCCATAATCCGGGCGGCATGGGCATAAATGGTTGCCCCTAGCAGCGGTTCATCGCCACCCCGGTGGAGATAACTTGACCGTTGGGCAGTCATCAGGATTCCTGCCGGTGCCAGCGCCGGTAGCTCATCGCTTTTTTTACCCGCCTGAGTGCCATTGCCGCTGCCGCCTCCCTGGGTTGGCAGCCTTTCCGGCATGCCTCCTCCAGCACCTGGTGGGTGTTGGCGCTGACCTTCTCACGAATCGCCTCCAAGGCAGCATGTTCTCCAGCGCCCCGATATTCCATTGCCGCGCAGATAACCCCGCCGGCATTAGCGATAAAATCAGGGACGCACATGATTCCCCGCTGGTGGAGAATGGCTTCGGCACCGGAAGAGAAAGGAATATTTGCCCCTTGAACTACCAGCCTGGCTTGCAATTGGGCAACATTCAGCTCATGCACCACATCCGGCCGGGCAGCCGGGATCCAGATATCACTGGCAAAACCAACGACGGCATCCCGCTCGCGTTTTTCCCCGGCAGGGTAGTCGATGACGCTGGCACCACTCTCCTTCAAGCACAACAAGGCAGCCACATCGAGACCCTTAGAGGAATAAAGGGCGCCCCGGGAATCGGCAACCCCAACCAGCACCGCCCCCTTCTCCGCCAGGAAGCGGGCGACATGTTTCCCCACCGCCCCGAATCCCTGGACCACCAGCCGGGCACCAGCCAGGGGCAGCTGGCAAAAACCGGCCGCTATTTCCGCTGCGTGGCTGAGGCCCCATCCGGTTGCCCCGATCTCATCCAGAGGGATGCCGCCCAGCTCCTTGGGCAAAGCCACCACCCGGTCCATCTCACCCTTCACCCAGGCCATACACTGCTCCTCGGTACCCATATCCGGAGCAAAAATATAATCCTTCTCCTCCTTGAGCGAGCAGGCCAGGGCCCGCATCAGCTGCTCCTTGGCAGCCGGTTCCATTTTTGGATCGGCGAAAACTACCATCTTGCCACCGCCGTGGGGCAGCCCGGCGGCTGCATTTTTAAAGGTCATCGCCCTGGCCAACCGGAAACACTCAACGGTTGAAACGTCAGGAGCCATCCGGATTCCTCCAAGCGCCGGGCCGGCCGCCGTGTTATCCACCACCAGCACCGCTTTCAGGCCAAGGGCAGGCTGGTAAACATGAATAATTTTCTCCGGCCCCAGTTCATCGGCAAATCTGAACATTTCGCTCATCGCTCTCCTCCTGGCCCCCATTCAACAGCCATGACCATGGCCCTGCCTCCTACCCCGCAGGCTTTGCGGGTTGCCTCCCTACCTTAAAATTTAACCGTTTATCTCCCCTTGTCAACAACCACGTTCCACATACGGTTTTTCGCACAAAGATCATGCGCCATGCACGACCTGCCGGCAAATATTCTTCATTTTTCACCGGTGCTGCCGAACATACAAGAAGTCGTTCCTGCTTTCGGCAGACAGATGACCCAAATCAAACAGGCTTTCGCAACGCTGCAGTTTCGCCAGGCAAACAAGGAATAAACTGTCATGCAGGATAGTCACCGCCCCCATGCACACCTGACCCATCTTCAGGAGCCGGACTATTCCCGGCCCCCATACCAGCTTTCCGCCGGCGCAAGGAAGCATCTGCACAGGCGGCTTTGCTTCATCTACAACCATGAAACTGCCGACCGCTACCTGCCCGAAGTGGAAAGAATCATGCAGATATACCACGCACACATCCCTCCTGAGCATTCCCCGCAGCAAAAAGGCTATAACCCTGCCAACCGGTTTACCGAACACGACGTCATCCTGATTACGTACGGTGATCTTATCCGGGGCACGGAAAGATCCCCGCTGACCACCCTGGAAAAATTCTGTGGCACCTACCTGGAAGGGACGATAAACACCATTCACATTCTGCCGTTTTTCCCCTATTCATCCGACCGCGGGTTTTCAATTATCGATTTTGCCACTGTCGATCCCAAGCTTGGCACCTGGGATGATATTGCCGATCTTGGACAGCACTATAAACTGATGTTTGACGGGGTCATCAACCATGTGTCTGCCAAGAGCCACTGGTTTCAGGAATTTTTGAACGGCAATCCCTACTATAAGAACTTTTTCATCACCTTCAATTCACCGGCTGAGTTGACCAAAGAGCAGCGGCGCAAAATCTTTCGCCCCCGGACTTCAGACATTCTGGTTCCCTTTCAGACGATCAATGGACCGGCCCATGTCTGGGCAACGTTCTCCGCCGATCAGGTTGACCTGAACTACAAAAATCCTGATGTCCTGATGCGGGTTCTTGAGGTACTGCTCCTTTATATCCGTCGTGGAGCTGCCATCATTCGTCTTGATGCGGTAACCTTCTTGTGGGCCGAACCGGGAACCCGCTGCGTCCACCTGGACCAGACCCATGAAATCGTCAAGCTGTTCCGGGACGTTCTCGATGCGGTCGCTCCCCATGTCGCCCTGATCACCGAAACCAACGTCCCCCATGAAGAAAACATCGCCTATTTCGGCAACGGCCATAATGAAGCCCAGATGGTCTATAATTTTGCTCTGCCGCCACTGGTGCTGCATACCTTTTATGCGGAAGATGCCCGGGTTCTCTCCCGATGGGCGGCCCACTTGACCACCCCGTCACCAACCACCACTTTTTTTAATTTTCTTGATTCCCATGATGGCATTGGCCTGATGGCGGTAAAAAATATCCTCAGCCAGGAACAGATCAGCTACCTCGCCAAAAAGACGCTGGAACACGGCGGGTTTATTTCCTACAAAACCGGAAGTGACGGCCAGGATGAACCGTATGAAGCAAATATTACCTGGTTCAGCGCCCTGAACCGGGAAGATGAACGCAGCGAAGATCTTGCTTTTCAGGTAAAGCGTTTTGTCGCTTCCCGCTGCATCGCCCTAGTCCTGGCCGGCGTGCCGGGGATCTATCTGCACAGCCTGATCGGCAGTCGTAATGACGTGGAAGCGGTGCTCAAGACCGATTCCAAACGGGACATCAACCGGACGGTTATTGACGGCCAGGCCATTACCAGAGCCCTTGAGGATCCGATGTCAAAAATTTCGAGGATCAGCCGGGAACTGGGACGGCTCATTGCCATCCGCTCGCACAAACGGGCTTTTCATCCCAACGGGCCGCAGCATATTATCAATCTCAAAGCCGAGGTTTTTGCGGTACTGCGATTATCGCCGGAACGGGACCAGCATATCCTGGCCCTGATCAATGTCGCCAATCGGGTCATTCATCTGGAAGTGGATTTTGCCCAACTATGTCTGGAAGATATTTGTGTGCTGGAAAACCACTGGTATGACATCGTCAGCGGCATGGAGTGGCTGGCTGAAAAGCGGAAGCTGTCGTTAACCATGATGCCCTATGACATCATGTGGCTTGAATCATACCGGCAGAAACTGCCCGACCGGCCGTCTGATTGACCGGTTTCGACATTAATGAGAGAACCTTGCTCTAAGCCAAGGCGGCAAAAAACGCTTCAAGCTCCTCCTGTTTATTGAAAAGGAACGATCTCACCTGCCCAACGGCACCTTCGTCGGCAGAAACCGCCTCAAGATCACCGGGACGAATCTGACCGGCAATCGAATTCCCCTCTTTGCCAATCCCCAGTTCCTGCGCCAGAACATTGGCAATTCTCAACAGGGTCACATCAACAACACTGGCTCCCGATGCCAGCTGCGGTTGATGGTGCCCGGCAACCGGCTGAACAATCTTGGCGGGGAATTTCCACCTGGTCAACAACATGGCGCTGACCTCACAGTGATCAATGCCGATAATCTCCCGTTCCACCAGATGCAGTTTGCTTTGTTGGCCCACATTGGCCCGTTCCAATACCTCCTGAAACAGCTCGGGAAAAAACTGGTCGAGAACGACTTTGCCAAGATCATGGAGAAGACCGACAATGAATAGATATTCACGGTCATCGGCACCGGCAAAACGACGGCCAAGCTCCTGCATCGCGGTTGCCACCGCCAGGCTGTGCAGCCACAGACCGGCGGCAGAAAAATAAGGGGAAGGCCGCCGGCCCCTGGGAAGACTCTTGATAATACCAATGGAAATCGCCAGAGATTTAACCATATTAAACCCCAGCAGGGCAACGGCATGCTTGACATCGGCAATTTTCTGGGGAAAACCATAATAAGCGGAATTGGCAACCTTGAGAACTTTAGCGGCCAGGGCCGGATCTCGAGAGATGACCGCCGTCAGATCAGCCGCATTAGTATTGGGATTCTGCATCAGCTCCAGCAGTTTCGGCACCACCGCCGGCAGCGTCGGCAACTCTTCAATCCTGGCATAGATTTTCTGGTACAGTTCTCCAGCTTCCATAGGGTTGCCTCCGACAGCAACGCTGTCACCATTCAGCATTATCAGCCTAAAGCGCGGTAGAGTGCCAACCAACGTCAAACGCCAAGCCCCTTGCGACCGGCAGCCAACCGGCTACAATGTCACCACCTTTGCTTCCAGCAGGCCGTCCTGCTCCAGCAGCTCATCAATAACCTCTTTGGGCACCTCATTATCCAGGGAGACAAAGGATACCGCCTTGCCGCCCTTGACCCGCGACAGGTTGAAGCCGGCAATGTTGATCTGGTGCTTGCCGAGCACCGTGCCCACTTTGCCGACAATCCCCGGTTTATCAATATTTTTGAAATAGAGGTAGTTACCCTGGGCAACCATTTCCAGGTGAAACTGGTCAAGGAAGAGGATTCGGCAGACATTATCGGCAAAGACCGTCCCGCCCATGAGATGTTCGCCCTCATCCGTCTTAATCCTAAGAAGGAGCAGATCATTGTAATTTTCATAGGAGGAAGTTTTCGATTCCTGGATATCCATATCCCGCTCCTTGGCCAGGTAGGGAGCGTTGATGAAGGAAACCGCTTCTTTGACATGTTTTTCCAGAAACCCCTTCAAGCCGGCAACCGTAAAGGGTTGAAAGCTGAAGGGGATATCAAACACCCGTTCGCCAAAATCCTCTTTGAACTTATTGCCGACCATGGTGATCTGAAACGCTTCCGGCCGCCCTTTGGCAACCTGGGCCGCCAGACGGCCCATGGCTTCAGCCAGATCAAAGTACAGCTGCATAGGAGCCGGCAGCTGGGATCGCATGTAAGGGATATTGACCGCATTTTCGTAGGCCCGGCCCCGGAGGGCGTTGATAACCTGCTCGGCAATGATCACTGCCACCCCTTCCTGGCCTTCAACGGTATTGGCCCCAATGTGGGGGGTAACGAAAACATTTTCCAACTCCAGCAGTTTATGATGTCCCAGTGGTTCCTGCCCAAAGACATCGACGCCGGCGGCAAAAACTTTGCCCGACTTCACCGCCTCATACAGATCATCCTCATTAATGATGCCACCGCGGGCACAGTTGACCACCACCACCCCGTCTTTCATCAGGGAAAATTCCTGGGCGGTGATCATATTCTGGGTTTCTTCGGTTTTCGGGGTGTGGATGGTTATGACATCACTTAAGGCCAGTAAATCTTCCAGACGATCATAGAGGGTTACTCCCAGGCCTTCCGACTTCACCTTTTTGATATAGGGATCAAACGCAATAACTTTCATCCCGAACGCCTTGGCCCGCGCCGCCACGCTGCCGCCTATCCGCCCCAGACCAACAACCCCGAGGGTTTTGCCGTAGAGCTGGCGACCCATGAACTTCTTCCGCGTCCATTCCTCTTTTTTCAGCGAGGTGTTGGCCGCCGGGATTTTACGGGCTGCGGCCAGCATCATCCCCATGGTCAACTCGGTGGCGGCAATGGTATTGCCAGTGGGTGCGTTCATGACAATCACCCCTTTAATACTGGCCGCTTCCAGATCGATATTATCCAGCCCGACACCGGCCCGACCGATAATTTTCAGCCGACCGGGGTTTTCCAGCAGGTCAGCCGTTACCGTCGTACCACTGCGGGTAATAATGGCATCATACTGACCAATAATCGTTTTCAACGCTTCATGAGGAATGCCAACCTGGATATCCAGCTCGACGTCTTTTTCCCGTTCCAAGACAGCGATCCCCTCAGGGGCCAAATTGTCAGTGATCAGAACCTTGAATGCGGCCATGCTTACCTCCCAGTTTTTTCTGCTTTTTTCCCGCCGTCAGGCGATTGCCACCGGCTCATGCCTCAACTGTACTAGCAAAAACCGTCCACCAGCACAAGAGAGAAGGAGCTCCCGGGAAAACTTTTCCCGCCGCTCTTTTGCCATATCCCGGCCAGTTGCCGCCCGAAACCCCTTGACGTGTACTGAAAAAATCTGATAGGCAAAACCGATTGTCTTTCAACCTGCCATATAATGAGGATCAGCCATGAAGAAGATTTTTTCTATCATCCTGATGCTGGCGCTGTTTCTGGCTCTGGCCATTCCCGGATTTGCCTCAACAAAAACCATCACCATCGGTTTTAATATCCCGCTAACCGGTGAGATCCCCAAGGTGGGAGAATCCTCTAAGTTTGCAGCTGAGATGCTGAAGGAGGACATTAACAGTGCCGGCGGCCTACAGGTGGGGAAAGAGAAATACCTGCTGGAATTCATCTATGAAGACAACGAGTCTAAAGCCGAATCAGCAGTTGCCGTAGCCCAGAAACTCATCGATCGCAACAAGGTACTGGCTATCATCGGCCCCAACTCGAGCAAACAGGCGGTACCCGCCGGTGAGATTGCCGATATGAACGAAACCCCAATGATCTCCCCCTGGTCGACCAATCCTGACACCACCAAGGACCGGCCGTGGGTTTTCCGGGCTGCGTTCCTGGATCCCTTCCAGGGACCGGTGGCAGTCGACTTTGCCATGGCCCAGTTCAAGGCAAAAACCGCTGCGGTACTCTATGCGCTGGCCAATGATTACAGCAAGGGCCTGGCGGAAATTTTCAGGGATGATTTTGAAAAAAAGAATGGTGCCGGCTCCGTGGTCGCCTTCGAAAGCTATGGTGATCGCGACCAGGACTTCAGTGCCCAGTTGACAACTATCATCGCCGCCAAACCTGACTTCATTTTCCTGCCCAACAACTATAATGAAGTCGCCCTGACCGTCAAGCAGGCCCATGATCTCGGTTGGCAAGGGCCTTTCATGGGGTCGGATGCCTGGGGTTCCGCCGAACTGATGACCCTCTGCGGCAATGACTGCATCGGCCATTATTTTTCCACCCACTATGCCGCTGCCGGTGCCCAAGGCGACACCAAGGCTTTTATCGATACGTTTAACGCCACCTATGGATACGTTCCCGATGATGTTGCCGCCCTGACCTGGGATGCCACCCGCCTGGTGCTTCAGGCAATTCAAAATCACGGCACACTGACCGGCAAGGTTCGCAAAGACCGCAAGGCAATTCGTCAGGCGCTGAGCGACATCAAGAGTTTTGCCGGGGTCACCGGCCAGATGAAGTTTGATGACCAGGGTGATCCCATCAAGTGCGCCGTGGTGGTCCGCATCAACGATAAAGGGGAATTTGTCTTCACCAAATCTGTCTGTCCCTGATCGGCAGCCCCTCTTTCAGCGTTCCAGCACCGCCCTGGAAAAGAGTTGGAACTGGATGGCACCATGCTGCAATCTATCGCCCAGAACCTCTTGAACGCCCTGCAATGGGGGAGTTTCTACTCTCTCATTGCTTTGGGCTACACTCTGGTGTATGGCGTCTTGCTGCTGATCAACTTTGCCCATGGCGATATTGTCATGGTCGGGGCTTATATCGCATTTTTCGTCTCTTCCCTGCTCCTGGGGCACTACCAGATGCTGCCCTTCAACCTGCCAGGTGGGGTAGCCCTGGCGCTGGCCATCCCTTTGACCATGATACTCACGGCAGCCGTGGGGGTCACCCTGGAACGCATCGCCTACCGGCCCCTGCGGCGAAAAGGCGCCCACCGCCTCTACGTTGTCATCACCGCCCTCATGTGCGGCCTTATCCTGGAAAACGGCAATCTGGCCCTGCTGGGAGCCAGCCGGAAAAAATTTCCAGAGATGGTTGACAAGGTTGTCTATACCTTCGGTGCCGTAAGCGTCACCAACCTGAAGATAGCGGTTATCTTTACTGCGTTTCTGGTTTTTTTCCTGCTCCAGTTCATCGTCACCAAAACAAAAATCGGCATGGCCATGCGGGCCATTTCCTATGACAAGTTTGCCGTTCCTTTGATGGGCATCCCCATTGATAACGTTATTGTGTTCACGTTTATCCTTGGCTCTTCACTGGCAGGCCTGGCAGGTCTGCTCTCTGCCCTCTCCTACCCCATCCTCGATCCGTATATGGGCCTTTCCATTGGCTGGAAAGCATTTATTGCGGCGGTGGTGGGAGGCATCGGCGATATCCGCGGCGCCTTTGCCGGCGGCTTTATTCTCGGTTTTCTGGAAATCATGGTAGTCGCTTTTTTCCCCTCCACCTACCGGGATCTTTTCGCCTTCAGTATTCTGTTGTTTATCCTGACCCTGAGGCCCACTGGGCTTTTCGGGGTTGCCAAAACAACCAAGATTTAAAGCCATATGATACAAGAAAAAATGACCGTCCCGGCTGCCCTGCTCACCCTGTTGATGATGATCATGGGGCTAGCCCATTTCGAAATCATTGATCTCTATACCCAAACCATCATCCTGTTTATCGGCATCAACATCATCATCTCATCGAGCCTGAACCTGGTTAACGGTCACATGGGTGAATTTTCCTGCGGCCATGCTGGTTTTATCGCGGTCGGCGCCTATGTCTCCTCCATTCTCTCCGTCGCTCTGTTCACCCAGGATCGGGTTTTCGGCGCCCCCCTGCTGCCGCCGGCATATGCCGCCCTCGCTTTCCCACTGATCATCTTTGCCGGCGGACTGGCGGCGGCTTTTGCCGGCCTGCTGGTCGCCCTGCCATCCTTTAAAACCAGAGGAGACTATCTGGCCATTATCACCATTGCCGCCAACTATATTATTATCACTCTGATTATCAATATTGACAAAATCGGCGGTGCCAGGGGTTTTATGGGCATGAAGCGGGTGGTCATGGCGATGGAGGAGGTGGCCGAAATTCCCTGGATGATCTTGTGGGTTTTTCTTTTCACGGTGCTGGTGGTCATGGCCATTCGCCGCTTTGTTTCCTCCACCTACGGCAAAGGCATCATCGCCATCCAGCAGGATGAGGTGGCGGCTGAAATTATGAGCGTCAACACCAATAAAATGAAACTGATTGCTTTTATGCTCTCTTCCGGCCTGGCCGGCGTGGCCGGCGGTTTGTACGCCCATGTGGTGGGCTATGTCAACCCCAAGTCATTTGATATCCTCAAATCCACTGAAGCGCTGGTCATGGTCTATCTGGGAGGCATGGGATCAATTACCGGCTCAGTACTTTCCGCCGTTTTCTTCACCCTCCTACTGGAGGCCCTGCGACCTCTGCAGATCATCAAGTGGATTGTTATCCCGCTGCTGCTCATTATTCTAATGCAATTTCGCCCCGAAGGAATCATGGGGCACCGGGAGCTGGGAGATATTTTCCCCAGGCTGAAAAAATTTTACCGTTTCAAGTAAGCGATTGACATCACGATGACTGTCCTGAAAATAGAAGGGTTGACCCAGCATTTCAGTGGCCTGTGCGCTCTCTCGGACTTCAATGTCCAAGTGGGAAAACAGGAACTGGTGGGCCTGATCGGCCCTAATGGTGCCGGTAAAACCACCGTGTTCAATGTGGTCAGCGGCTTCTATCAGCCGACCCGCGGCACCATCACCTTTTTTGACCAGCCCATTGCCGGCCTGAAGCCTCATCAGGTTACCACCTACGGTATCGCCAGAACCTTTCAGAATATCAGACTCTGGAATGAACTGACCGTACTGGAAAATATTTCCCTGGCTCAGCACGGGACCCTTAACTACGGCATGATGGATCTCTTTTTCCGCACCCGTCGCTATCAACAACGTGAACGGGAGATTCGCGATCTGGCCCTTGAACTGCTGGAGATCTTCAAGCTGTCCCCCTTTGCCGGGGAAAAACCAAAAAATCTTCCCTATGGCCTGCAGCGCAAGGTGGAAATCGCCCGGGCGCTTTCATCCCGACCGCAGTTGCTGCTGCTCGATGAACCGGCAGCCGGCCTCAACTCCAAGGACATTTTTGAACTTATTGATCTCATCCAGTGGATTTTCGAGGAATTTGACCTGAGCATCTGGATGATTGAACACCAGATGAAGGTTGTCATGAGTCTCTGCTCCAGAATCACCGTCATCGATTTCGGCGAAACCATCGCGGAAGGAACCCCGGAGGAAATTCAGAACAACCCGGAAGTTATCAAGGCGTACCTGGGAGATGACCTCATATAGGAACCATTCAGCTTTTTAAAAGGATGATCAATGCTGCTTGAAGTAGAAAATCTGCAGGTCAAATATGGCAATATTGCCGCCCTCCATGGCATCAGTTTCCATGTCCACGAGGGTGAAATTGTTACCCTGATCGGGGCCAACGGGGCCGGCAAAACAACCACCCTCCATACCATCTGCCGGCTCCCGCCACCCGAGGCGCCAAAACTGACCGAGGGAGATATCCGCTACCGGGGGAAAAGCATTGTCAACGTCGAGCCCCATGATATGGTCAGGAAACTCCATCTTGCTTTGGTACCCGAAGGACGCCATATCTTCGGCAACCTGACCGTAATGGAAAACCTCAAGCTGGCCACCTATTCCCGGAAACATGTCGTTCATGATGGTGCTTACCAGCAGGTCTTCGACCTGTTCCCCCGTCTGGCTGAGCGGCGCAAACAGCGCAGTGAATCATTAAGCGGCGGCGAGCAGCAGATGCTGGCCGTTGGCCGGGCGCTGATGACCGGCTGCACCTTCATCATGCTTGATGAACCCTCCATGGGACTGGCCCCGCTGCTGATGTACGATATGTTCCGGGCTTTGAAGAAACTCAACGAAGAGGGCATGACCATCCTGCTCATTGAACAGAATGCCCATATCGCCCTGCAGTGCGCCCACCGTGGCTATCTGCTGGATACCGGCAACATTATCATTTCCGGCACATCACAGGAACTGATGGATACCCCTGAAGTGCAAAAAGCCTATTTGGGCGGCTAAAAAAACCTCTTTACCCGATACTTTCAGCCAGTTTCAGGACCAACGTTTCACTCTCCTCCCAACCAAGACAGGGATCGGTAATCGAGCGGCCAAACTCCGTGCCCGATGCTCCCTGTGCCCCTGGCAACAGGTAGCTCTCAATCATCAATCCACGGGATCATTCCTGCCAGATGCTTTGCCTGACGGCGACTGTGCATCACTTCAGCGGCGATTCGCGGCTGTTCCTTATATTTTTTACCTGAATTAGAGTGGTTCAGATCAACAATAATGGGATAACGTATAATAAATTTCGCTTTTATAAAAATGGCAGTGCCCTTACAATTGGGATCAATTGAAGACCGCAAAGAAATCAATTGA